>JBHICB010000198.1:0-2467 GCA_046759365.1 Hydrothermarchaeales archaeon (SeqCode) | reverse complement strand
ACCGGCATCTGGAAAGCCATTCTTCCACCAAGTGTAGAGCATGGCAAAGAACGCTCCAGTTGCTGATGCTATCATGGTGTTTGCTGCAACTAGGGCTATCCTTGTATCCATGGCTGCAAGGGTGCTCCCGGCATTAAAGCCGAACCATCCAAAGGCCAGTATAAAGGTCCCCAAGAAGGCCAATGGTATGCTGTGGCCAGGGATGGCCGTAGGTGTGCCGTCTTTCTTGAACTTGCCTATCCTCGCTCCAATTACCATAGCACCTGCTAGGCCCACGAGCCCCCCGACCATGTGCACAACTGAAGACCCCGCAAAGTCCACGAAGCCGTTTCCGAGGCCAAAGTTTACTCCCAGCTGGGATAGCCAGCCTCCGCCCCAGACCCAGTTGCCATAGATGGGGTAGATTATCATGGAGATAAAGAAGCCATATATGACAAAATTCTTAAATGTCCATCTCTCAGCCATCGCTCCGGTTGGAATGGTGGCGGCTGTATCCATGAATACCATCTCGAAGAGGAACAGTGCAAATATCCCTGCTGCCGAGAATCCTGCTAGCCCGAAGCCTGTCATGCCGAAGAGGCCGAAGGGTTTCCCAAAAAGGGTGATCGTAAACTCACTGTTTAAGGCTGCTGTACCGCCGAGTCCTGCAAAATCTCCTGCCCCTCCCATCATCAAGGCAAAACCTGCCAGAAAGAAGCCTATTATCCCTATGCCGTAGATCATGAAGTTCATCGTCATAGTATGGGTAGCGTTCTTTATGCGGGTAAAGCCTGTTTCTACACATGCAAATCCTGCCTGCATAAACATGACCAGAAATCCAGTCACTAATACCCAGACAAGATTCATTGAAACTACCAGTTCTGCTACTTGTGCCAATTTTATACCTCCTTTATTTTACCATAATTGGTTCAATTACAACTCAAAAAGAGAAAAAGGAAGTATAAAAGAGTGTTTGAGATGTTTTAAGACGTGTTCATAAAAATTCATAAGATTTCGGCGAAATTTTTGGTTTTATAATATCTCGTATTGATGGATAAAATGTCGAGGCTACATATCTTTACATGATCCTGCCCTGCTCATTATAGTCCCCTTCCACTACATTCGATTTATTCGACGCTCACGGTTCGCTTGCCTAGCTTTTGATCGAATCAAAAAAATAGGAATATTAATATATTAGAATATTCTAATATACTAATGATCTTATGAAAAATATGGAAAAAAAACTGTATGAAATGCATGCAGAAATTTGCAAGATATTCACAAGCCCCAAAAGACTCGAGATCATCGACCTTCTCCAAAACGAGGAGAGATCCGTTAGTGAGCTATTAGCCTCAACCGGCCTAAGCCAGAGCAACGTTTCTCAGCATCTAGGCGTGCTGAAGGAAAGAGGAGTTGTAGCTACAAGAAGAGAGGGGAACACCATCTTCTACAGGATAGCAAATCCAAAGATATTGGAAGCATGCAGGCTTATGAGGGAAGTTTTGCTGGAGAAGCTAGAAGAGGGCAAAAAGCTTGCAACAGCAGTAGATAGAAGATGATAACATGAAGATAGGGATAATAATCTATTCAAACGACCCAGAGACAGTCTGGAACGCCTTTCGATATGCCAATTTCGCACTAAAAGAAGGCGATAAGGTAAAGGTGTTCTTAACGGGAAAAGGGGTTGAATCCGAATCTCTTGACACCCCCAGTTTCAAAGTATCTGAACAGATAAGGAGCCTCATCGATGGCGGCGGCAGAATATTTGCATGCGGCACATGCCTCAAGATACGAC
Source organism: Hydrothermarchaeales archaeon (SeqCode) (assembly GCA_046759365.1). Taxonomy (GTDB): domain Archaea; phylum Hydrothermarchaeota; class Hydrothermarchaeia; order Hydrothermarchaeales; family SZUA-236; genus JAZFTJ01. The sequence continues at coordinate 693 of JBHICB010000198.1, read as the reverse complement.
AATCAGAAGCATCAGAAGCCTGCATATTTTCAACGATGAAAGACATGTACGAGATAATAAAAGAAAGTGACAAAATTGTTACCTTCTAGAAGGGTATGGCAAAGGGGAAAAGATGGTTGAATCTGAGTCCTCAGAAGGAGAGGTGCCCACCGGTCTTCTGCCTTACCTAACCAAATATAATTAAATATATAATATATAGATTACAAAGTACTGATATCGAGTGTGTAACATGAAAATCCTTGTCATTGGCGGTTCCTTCGGAGGTCTCACTGCAGCCTTTGAGCTAAAGCGCCATCTGGGGAAAAAGCACAAAATCACACTGGTGTGCGATCAGGACAAGTTCGTCTTTATACCCTCCCTTCCATGGCTCTGTATGGGATGGGTCAAAGAGAAAGACATCGTCCTTGACCTCAAGAAGATCCTCCAATCCAAAGGTATCAGATTCATAAACTCTGAAGCAAGGAAGATCGACCCAGAGAATAAGACGGTTACCACTTCTAAAGAAGAACTATCCTACGACTACCTCATAATAGCAACAGGCGCATTCTTGAATTTTGACTCTGTCCCTGGCCTCAATCCTAAGGAAGGGTTCACATACTCAATCTTTATGCTCGAATACGCAGTCGAGGCCAACAAGGCATGGGAGAAATTTTTAAAGGATCCTGGCCCAGTGGTAATAGGCGCACCTCAAGG
>JBHICB010000197.1:0-2469 GCA_046759365.1 Hydrothermarchaeales archaeon (SeqCode) | reverse complement strand
AGTCATTCTCAGATGCAGCCATCCTTCGTGCAGACCGAATCACGCAAGGGGTTCCAACTATTGCCAATCTTTTTAATTTTTTGTTCTCTACGGCATCTTTCATCGCGAGCATTATAGGAGCCCAGTCATATTTACTCCCGGCTGCTGAGATTATCTCCTTTGGATTGACCGCCACCTTAGCTTGGGGTTTCATGGTTAGTCTATCTACTGACATTATCAAAGCACCATCAATAAGATCCTCTTCTAGTGCTGCTGTCAGGATAGTAGTTACAGCACCTCCTGATTGGGCATATCGAATGTTTTCTATTGAAGTGGATGCAAAAAGCCCTATTATCTTACCTATATACTCGTCTTCATATTCGATCTTCTCGTTTTCGAAAAGATCTTTGGCAATGTTGTTCATAGGTTCGGTTTGAGGGCATACAGAATAGCATGCCCCGCAGGGTATGGAGCGTTCTGTGACTACACACTCTTTCTCATGAACTGGCATATTGGCTGTATAGAATGTCTCAATGACCTCTTCTGCTTCTCTTTTCCCTATTTTCCCTATATAGTAGGCCTCCGCGTATTTGTCGAAGTTTATCACCTCAGCAGGACACACTATAACGCAGGCCCCGCAGCTCCAGCATCTATCAGTTTTCCAGACTTTCTCTTCCAACTCCTTGTATGATTCATCCATCTATTTCTCCATCGCTTTATATTTCATGCTAAAAAAAATAAAGGAAGATGCTATGGGTTCTTTTGGTATTTTTGCTACAGCTTCATGTTGCACCATATTGAAACTTCCTTATTAAATTGTTATATTTCCAAGTTTATACTTTTAAAGCAGATTATTTTTTATAAAAAGGTATTTGAGACATTTTCTTAAAAAATCATAAGTTATTTGGAAATCTGATTTTATGAAGTAGGATAATGTAATTTTAAAGAAAATTTGGTTTTCAAGATTCCCCTCTAATCAAAGTAGATATCCGCCTCTTGAAAAATATAAAAAATTTTTTCAAGTATTATGTGTTAAACAATAAAACAGAAGTCAATTTATCCAAGTTTCTTTCGTTCAGCTTCTAATTCCTTTACCCATCTTTTGATGAGATTAGCCTCTGCCTCGAGACCCTCCTTTTCCACGTCCTTTAGATCTTTTTCGTTTTCCTTTATATGAGCAATAGCCTCTAAATCGCTGGCCAACAAGCCTAGTTTCCAATCCATAAACTCTTTTTCTGTCAAATCCATATTTTTTACCGCAACGAAATTTACCTAGGGCATTAATAAAACTTTTTGTTTATTAAGCGTACACTTCCGAAAGAAAAAAAGAAGGGGGAAAGCCTACAAGGCCTCCTCGTCTTTTTCCCCAGTTCTGATGCGGTATGTCTCCTCTACAGTGGAAACGAATATCTTTCCGTCTCCGATCTCGCCTGTTCTGGCAGCCTCAAGGATTATGTCCACTGCCTTCTGGACATCTTCGTCCTTTACAACCACCTCGAACTTCACTTTAGGGAGGAGATTAATGGTAACCTCGCTTACCCTGTACTTTTCCGTAAAGCCTTTCTGTCTTCCGGCTCCGGTGACATCGGTCACGGTCATGCCGAGGATGCCCCCTGCTGTGAGGGCCTTCCTGACATTTCCAGCCATACTGGGTCTTACCATGCATTCTATCTTCTTCATCTTTCTTCCTCCTTTATCTAAGGTCTCTCGGGTATGCAAGTACTTTACCCATCTCTGACCTGTCAAGCCCTGCCACTTCGTCATCGGGGTGTACCCTCATTGGTACAAATTTGTCCATCACTTTGAAGAAGACATAAGAGAGTCCAAATGCCCAAATTATAACGGTTATCCCGCCGATGATTTGGGCGATCAACTGTCCTGCACCGCCGCCGTATAGGATCCCTCTTACGGGTCCTGCAATGCCATTAATACCGTCGCCATAGGTACCGTTGGCAAAGATGCCGACGGCTATTATGCCCCATAAGCCATTTGTTCCGTGTACAGAGACAGCGCCAACTGGGTCGTCAACTTTTAAGTTCCACTCGAAGAACCAAACGCTCAGGATTACCAGTACTCCCGCTATCGCCCCTATTATAAAGGCATCCATAGAACTTACGAAAGCACAGGGCGCAGTTATGGCCACAAGGCCTGCAAGCATCCCATTTGCGCACATACCGGCATCTGGAAAGCCGTTCTTCCACCACGTATAAAGCATGGCAAAGAACGCTCCGGTTGCGGATGCTATCATAGTGTTTGCTGCAACCAAGGCTATCCTTGTATCCATCGCCGCGAGGGTGCTCCCGGCATTAAAGCCGAACCACCCAAAGGCCAGTATAAACGTCCCCAAGAAGGCCAATGGTATGCTGTGGCCAGGGATGGCCGTAGGTGTGCCATCTTTCTTGTACTTGCCTATCCTTGCCCCGATTACTATCGCACCTGCTAGGCCCACGAGTCCCCCAACCATGTGTACAACCGAAGATCCTGCAAAGT
>JBHICB010000196.1:0-2486 GCA_046759365.1 Hydrothermarchaeales archaeon (SeqCode) | reverse complement strand
TACAGTTTTTCGTGGATAAGCGCCATGGATCGGATACGATTCTGGCTTTCCTTGTACATCTCAATCACTTGTTCGTCCTTGAGATGTTCAGACTGAAGGGCAAGTAGACTGGACATGATTTGTAGATTGTTTTTCACGCGATGGTGAATTTCTCTTAGAAGAACCTCCTTTTCTTTGAGGGATGCCTTGATTTGTTCCTCCGCTTTTTTGAGATCGGTGATCTCCTTTGATACAACGGTCACAGCAATTATTTCTCTGTTATCTGAGCTGAAGACAGGGTTTAGGGTTCGCAAAAAGTACTTATTGTCTCTCTGACTTTTATACTCATAGCGAACAAATTTTCCCGATTCAAGCAATTCCTGCACTCTCCTTTCAAACGTGGCTGTACCTTCAGGCGAATGAAAATCTTTGTATTCTCTACCTAAAACTTCTTCTCGCGGAAGGCCAAACCTGGACAGAAGCTTCTCATTAACATATAGATACGTGAGATCCTTAGTGATTAGATAAATTGGATCTTCAGAAGATTTTAAAAGAGAGCGATATCGCTCCTCACTTTCACGAAGTGCCTCCTGGGCCTTTTTATGCTCTGTGATGTCTTCATGCATCACAACAACATTTGTTACATTATTACTTGGATCCAATATCGGGAATATCCTACTCCTGGTTACGGTTCTTTTGTCTTCAAAAGGGGAAATGAAGTCTACCTCTGGAGTTTCAACTATTTTCCCGCTCAAAGCTTCTTTCATATACTTGACCACATCCTGCCTCACATTTGCAGGGTCTGTCAGTGCATTCGATCCCAGCATCATATCTTTTTTGGGAACATTGTAGGTATTCAGAAATGCTTTGTTGACCATCATACAAATACCATCTGAGTCTATTACGAAAGTTGGAAGTGGTGATTGTTCGATAAGGCTTTCTAAAAACTTGCTCTTAGCTTTTATTTCCTCCTCCGCTTTTTTCCGCTCAGCGATGTCTCGCAAGATAATCACCCGGCTTATGATCCGACCACTCCAGTCAGTCAGAGGGGAGATACGCATGTCATAGATACCCTGGTCGTAATCCTTACCCTTTACTACTTCATAAATCTCCCCGGCTTCACCAGAGGACCATTCCATCTGGATAGGCCAATCTTTCCATATTTGTTCTATAGGTTTTCCAATGGCTTCTGAAGCGGTGCAACCTACTAGGTTTTGGAAAGCAGGATTTGTATCCACGATGTGGTTCTGCACATCCAACACAACAATGCTGTCACTCACATTTTCTATGACAATATCACGCGATACCGACACGATTTCTCCCAGCCTCAACTTGGTAGAACCCCATAACCATATCGGGCCACTCACAACAAACGCTAAAGGTATAATCTCGAAGGGCCAGAAAGGATTAAAGCCTGAAAATTGAAGTGCGCTAGCCAGCCAAGGAATAAGTACAGCAAATAGTAATGCTCTGATGTGCCATCGGTAGAAGTGACGTGAATGAATATGTACCTGGATAAGCATGAATGTGGCAACTAGAAGTAATATGTACGAATAGACTATATAGACCCAGAACCCTACTTCAAGGGAATGACTCAATATCAAAAAAGAACCAATTGTGACCAATTCAATCCGTGTCCAGATCAGATTGTGGGCCTCGTTGGTAAAGGTAAGCAGAAGGGTAATAAGGGGTATAATGATCAGTAGGACTAGGTTACGACGAGTTAGCCATTTCTCACGACTAGTGTACTTTAGCACATAGATTAGCCATGCCAATGGTACCATGACGTGGCCAAAATATTGCATCTTGTTCCAAAAGACCTTTGTCGACAAGTTAGTGCTCCCTAATTCTAGTACATATCCTAGTGTCCATTCAACGGAAGCCAGCAAGATCAAAGCTCCTAGGCTAGCACCAATTATGTTATGTCGTTTAGATAATATGTATAACGCTATTATTATTGAGACAGCAGCTACTATGATCAATATGATCATGTAAGGATTCCATTGCCATGACATATGTTCTACCTCCTCACTTAATTCACGCTGTATACGTCACTTCCAAATTCGAGTAGCATCATTGATCCCCCACAGGAGCATCGTTTGAGGAACGGTCACCGCCCTAGGTCTGTCTATTGTTTGCCAGGTGCGAAGCATTGGCCTACCCCCATTCTTTGGACCACTTCTTAAGTTAAGGTTTTTTGCTGACCCGCCCCCATTCTTTGGACCAGGGATAATGACAGAATTTTCGGTTCTGATAATGCTATTTCCAGTGATCTCAATGCCTTAGCTGGCTTGCTTTTCTTGCGATAGGACCAGGCATATTCCCGGGGACTGAGGTTGCCCAGTGAGCTGTGAAATGGGGTCAGATCTTAACCATTAACTATTCGTCCTTCGATCCTGTTCATCTTGGTCCGCAGGCTTTTATCTCCGGTTAACTTTTCACTCAAAGCATTACATCCTCTGGTGATGCCAGCGCCCGATATTCCACCGAAAAACCTACCCAGATCG
>JBHICB010000195.1:0-2499 GCA_046759365.1 Hydrothermarchaeales archaeon (SeqCode) | reverse complement strand
AGCAGTGGAGCGCACTGATGCTTGCAGATGTGGCTTATGCAGGCAGCAAGAGCTTTGCCCAAATGAAGCAATCCGTTCAGGAAATATTTGGCTTTGAGCATGTCCTTCCTACCCATCAAGGTCGGGGTGCAGAACATGTTCTTGATGAGGTATTGGTCAAAAAAGGTGATTTTGTACCAGGGAATATGCAGTTTGATACCACAATGGAGAATATAAGAAGAACGGGTGGCAAGCCTGTCGATTGCACGATTGATGAAGTGTACGACCCATACGTGTATCACGATTTTAAGGGTAATATAGATATAAAGAAACTTGTAACTTGCATTGAAAAACATGGGCCAGAAAGAATTCCTTATATCCTTATTACTATTACGTGCAATAGCGGCGGCGGTCAGCCTGTCTCTCTTGGTAATATGAAGGAGGTAAAGGCTGTTGTAGAGAAATATAAGACAAGGCTTTTTTACGATGCTGCCAGGTGTTTTGAGAATGCCTATTTTATAAAGGAAAAGGAGAAGGGTTATAAGGATAAGTCCATAGCGGAGATTGTGCGTGAGATGATGTCTTTAGCTGACGGATGTGCCATGAGCGCCAAAAAGGATGCAATTGTAAACATGGGCGGTTTCGTGGCTGTAAAGGACTACGAACTTTACAAGCGGCTTGCCCAGGTGGGCATTGCCGTTGAAGGCTTTCCTACATACGGCGGGATAAGCGCAAAGGATATGGAGGCAGTGGCAGTTGGATTGCATGAGGGTTCGGATGAAGAATATCTGAGGTACAGAATCGAAAAGGTACGTTATCTTGGTGCGGAGTTAGAGAAAAGAAAGGTGCCCATCTTAAAACCTATCGGAGGACATGCCGTATTTATTGACGGCAAGGCATTCCTTCCCCATGTCCCCCAGGAGCAGTTCCCTTCCCATACCCTTTGTGTCGAGGCATATATAGAAGGCGGTGTAAGGGCAGTTGAAGTGGGTACTTTACTTGCTGGCAGAGACCCAGACACCGGGAAGAATATTTTGCCAAGGCTTGAGCTAACCAGATTAGCAATTCCCCGAAGGGTCTATACAACCGAACACTTACTTTACGTAGCCCAGATATTCGGCAGGATATACGACAGGCGAGATGAGATAAAAGGCTTAGAATTCACCTACGAACCCCGCTTCCTCAGGCATTTCCAGGCAAGGTTTAAGAGGGCTTGTTAATAAGCTCAAGGGGTCATGACAAAATCATTTGACACAGAGAGTAATTTGGTTTAAAGTTTATCCTGAACATGCCAAAAGAGGAACTCTGATGAAAAACATAAATGGTGTTCAATTGGGTAAAAAGGATATTAAGCTTTTAAAAAAGATTAAGCAGGCTGTTCGTAAAACCGTGTCCTCGAGCGGAGCGAAGGAACTGCCTGAGAGAACCTGATAAAATATCGACTTACCAAGGTAAAAGAAGCCATTAAAGATGCTAAACTTCTTATGCGGCTGAACTACTCGAAAAAGCAACATCGCCTGATTTATCTTTGCATTTTTCGAGAAACAAATTCTTTCACGCAAAGAGCGCAGAGAGATATTGACGTAAAGGGACGCAAAGGTTAACAAGAAAATAGAACCAGCTGCCCAAGAAATATACATTTTCATGTTTCGCAGTGTCCCAGAGGGACACGGTTGTTTACAGTTTGCGGAGATGCTAAATGAGCAACGGCGAGAATCCCTTGCGTTTATGGTTTAAGATCATAATAATTGTGATCGGTACGATATTCTTTGCCCTATTTGCTGTGTGGCTTCAACTACCAAAAACAACTACTTTAACAACATTAGCGCCTGAGACAGGGCTTGAGGAAAAGCCGAAAGAAGTAGAAGTCTGGAAGGAAAACAAGGTAACAGGTATGGAGTTTGTCTTTGTAAAGGGCGGGTGTTACGAGATGGGAGATACCTTTGGAGATAGTTATGGCGATGAGGAATACGCTCATGAGGTGTGTGTGGATGATTTCTGGATGGGGAGGTATGAGGTAACCCAAGGCCAGTGGCGGTGGATAATGGGAGATAATCCTTCGAGGTTTAAAAATGGAAAAAAATATCCTGTTGAGAGGGTTGGCTGGGATGATGTTCAGGAATTTATAGAGATTTTAAACAAAAAAACTGGCAAGAAATTTCGCCTGCCGACAGAGGCAGAATGGGAATATGCGGCAAGGAGCGGTGGAAAGAAGGAACGGTATGCAGGGACTTCAGATGAAGATTCATTATACAGATATGCCAACTTTTGTGATATTAATTGTAAATATGACTGGAAAACCGAGGGACAAGATGATGGGTACAAAAACACAGCCCCTGTAGGCAGCTATGAGCCGAATGGTCTTGGACTGTATGACATGAGTGGCAATGTCTGGGAGTTGGTGCAGGATGTGTATAATGAAAATGCTTACAGTATGCATTCGCGTAATAATCCAGTGTATAAAGGTGATGGCGGCTACCGAGTGATTCGTGGCGGCAGTTGGTACTACGGCCCTCCGCG
>JBHICB010000194.1:0-2523 GCA_046759365.1 Hydrothermarchaeales archaeon (SeqCode) | reverse complement strand
ATGACAATCTTCACAATCAAATACCTTACCCCTTCTTTGACAGCGCATGCATCCGTTACGAAGCCTTGAGAAGCGTCATGGTAGAAGGCAGTAGCATTCAAACGGTCATAGAGAAGTATGGTTTGACCGAATATACGTATCGAAAAAGTTTCTCGGCTTTTCAAAACTATGGCACCCCGGGATTGATCGGGATTAACTCTCAACAGTTGACCGAACAATTATCTGTTGAAGTGGAACGGATGGCCTTTGTTCTGAAGAAAGCCAGAGCATGGATTCCCGCAACCAAGATGGTCCTTATCCTTAAGGGATTTCACTACGATGTTTCCCTCTCTGTCATGCGCCACCTCTATGCTTCATACGGTTGGGCACTCGGAACCAAGCCTTATCAACATGTAGATTTTTTCTCCTTAAATCTTAAAGTCATCCAGCTTTGCAAGCTTCACTCACAACCCCTTGCCAGAAAATCTTTCTTCGACAAGGAAGATCGCTTACAGGGGCTCCTGGAAGTTTTCCGAACCATGGGAAGCAGAGGGATTACCAAACGCTATGCGGGTTCTAGAGTCTCCTTTGAACAACATAAAAAGAATTTCCTCTCCTTAGGTCTTCTGGGTCTGGTTGATCGAGCCCGCTCTGCATTCCGAAATTCCAAATTGGGCTTTACCGAGGAAGGCAGGATTATCCTTTCCAAAATTCAAAAACCAGAAAGAAACGAAGCTTACTATCTGAAGATTCTGACCTCTAAAAACATCCAAGTTGCCCCTACGTGCATAACAAATATCTTCACCCGATGGAACGTTAGCCAATTCCAATCACAATTTAAAGGAGACCTGGAACGGCTCCTTGAACCGGAAAAAGAGGAGGAGAGTTACGAACTTCCCATTAAGGATTTACCTGCAGCTCGTTCCATACGCTTAGATCTAGGCTTTATCTCTTTTGTGAAAGACTTGGCTCAACAACCAACCCCTCTTGCAAATCCCGGTATCTTTCTTTTTCTTCCTTACTTGAATCGCTTAAAGATCTTTGAAAAGGCTTCTTCCTTGATGGATATAGACCCGGCCAAAGGCTATAGCTGGTTCTCTTTACTTCTACTCAATCTGGGCAGAATACTTGGAGGAATTTGCTCTGTATCAAAAGCCTGTCGAACTAATGAACTCAGTATCCCTCTCATGGCAGGCTTGGTGGCCATGCCTTCCAAGGACTCTTTTTTAAATAAGTTGGCTATCATCGATGATGAGCAATTGCTTCAATTGAGACGGTATTTGACACAAGCAGCTAAGCAACATCGATTAATTGAAGGAAAACGTATTGCTTTTGATTTTAAAATGAGAGACTTTACCGGTGATGATGTAGAACTCAAAAACATAGGCAAAGGCCCTTCACCAAAACGCAAAATTTGCTTTCCAGGCTTCCGTCCCCACCTTGCCTGGGATATGGATACAGGGGCACCCATTTCTCTTGAATTTCGAAATGGTAAAGCCAGAGCTTCTACCACGGTCAAAAGATTTATCCGAGAGCTTCTTCAAAAATCTTTAGGAAATCAAGCTGTAGAGCATGTCTATCTCGACAGTGAATATACAGCCGAACATGTTTGGAAATTTGTTGTCGATCCACAAAAAGGTTTAGGTGCCGACTTAACCATGTGTATTAAACAGAACAAAAAGGTCAAGAAATTCATTGATTCATTCCTTCAAACAAACCCAACCTGGCTTTTCTATGATGAAGATCATACTTATTCCGATAAGACTTTCCACATTCCAATTACGCAAACTGAGAAAATCCTTCAATGTGTCCTAAAGCGCAAGGAATCCAACGGCAATTTGAGGTGTTTTGGTTCCACACTTAAAGGCCTAGATAACATGGGTATTCTCCAAGAATATAGGACTCGATGGATAATTGAAATCGGCATCAAGGATCTCATCCAAAATTACTTCTTCAATAATATCCCAGGGATCGATCCGCATCGTATTAATATTCATTATTTTGTTGTAACACTGGCTCGTACCCTGTATGAGATGTTTTGTCAGGATTACGAAGAATATCGCAACCACGATGGCAGCAAGAAAACAATAGATACCTTAAGACCAGAATTTATTACCGGATCTAACGCTATACTTTCCAGAGAAAAAGACCAACTTTTTCTCACGTGGAAAGATTATTATCCGGAAAAGCAGCACCAAGTATTAGAAGCTCTTTTTGATAAGCTAAATCAAGAATCTCAAAAGGGTCTTCCCTTTTTAGGAGGCCTTAAGTTGAGATTTGAAATAGTCCCGGCACGCTCAAAAGATCTATACAATCAATTTAAACGCGGAGCCTTTGAATTTTGATTACAATCTTTGATAACACCTCTGTGAAATCAGCCCCTCGATATGTCTGAACTTCCAAACGGTTGATGGAACTTATATGAGAGGGGGAATCTTTGACTCAGATAAAATGATCGCCTTGTTACAGGCTTCAACGAAACGTGCCATCGATGAGGGCTACACGGCCCTTCGAGCCACCGGGGAGATGAGTTGGGCTCTCCGG
>JBHICB010000193.1:0-2548 GCA_046759365.1 Hydrothermarchaeales archaeon (SeqCode) | reverse complement strand
ATAGGTTCTCAACAAAAGACTTTTTCTATTTTTATTGGAATTTTGAAACAACCCCATATGTTGATAAAAGTTAAATATCATTGGGTCATTAGAAGATTCTCTTTGAGTGATATATGATGTTAGAGGATGCGCGCTTCGATATTCTAGGTATTCTGGATACGATAAAAAAGAAACTTGTTCATCTTGTAATCATAATGGGCGTTGGCTTTACCTTGGGGTGGTTTGTGGCCGAGGTTGTGATACAACAAATTAAAAAGGATATGTTAGGGAATCTTCCCGGAGCAGAGCTTATCGCCACCAGTCCTATAGAATATGTATTAGTCCAGATTGAGATAGCCCTGGTCTTTGCTGTTTTTTTGGCTGCACCATTCGTTATCTATTGGATAGGAAACAGATATAAAAGGAAGTTAAGGGGGAAGACCAAGGGTCTTCTTGTCTGGGCACTTGCCTCTTTTCTTTTGTTCCTTATCGGGTTTTCCTTTACTTACTTTTTGATACTGCCAAAGGCGATCTGGATACTCACATATCTTACTACCTCGGCGGATATTTATCCCTACTATTCTGTTAGCTCCTTTATGACGTTCACACTACTTTCAATTGTCGTTTTCACCAGTGTTTTTGAGCTGCCTCTTTTTGTCACTTGGCTTGCCATCAATGGCTTTGTGTCTGTTGAGAAGCTGAAAGAAAAGAGGAAGGTAGTGATTGTAGTTATCTTTGTAGTTACCGGGATAATAACTCCTGACCCCACCCCGTTCAGTCAAATGCTTCTTTCGGTTCCGTTAATTATACTTTATGAAGCCAGTATATTAGCTGCTAGGATATTTACAAAATGATGATGTCTTAGGTAAAAAAATTAATTCCTTTTGCGCATGGTAATAAAAAACTTTATATGAAAAGAATTATTATGAGATGCAAAATTTGGAGGTGTTAAAGTATGATACCGATGATTTTAGGACAAACTGAGCTTTTGATAGTATTTTTAATAATCGTAATACTTTTCGGAAGTTCAAAGTTGCCAGAACTTGCCAGGTCAATGGGCAAGGCTAAGAGTGAATACAAGAAAGGTGCAACAGAGGGAGAGGAGGAGATAGAGCAGATGAATGTAGAACAGCAGCCTCCTGAGACCCAGCAGGCAGCAACCCCAGCGGCTCCAACAGCCCCTGAAGCCCCAGCGGCTCCGGTACCTGAAACTCCAACTGAAGAACCGAAGCAGGAGTAGGTGAAGAAAAATGCTTGGTGGGCCCGAGGTAGTAATCATTATTGCCATCGGGCTTTTACTTTTTGGACCAAAAAAATTGCCTGAATTAGCTAGGGCCGTGGGCCGCGCTGTTGGTGAATACCAAAAGGCGGTTAAAGAGTTTGAACATGAGGCTGATTCTGTTAGAAAGGACGTATTAGATGAAGGTAGCTCTGCAGCTCCCGGTCCGAGAGGTGCTCCCGGCGTAAAGAGGAGGAAAGGGCCCACCCCTCAATTGACTAAAATAGCTAAGAATCTCGGGATTGACACTGCTAACAAGTCGGAGTCTCAGCTGCTTGCCGAGATTAATAGGAAGACCAAACAGACTGAAGAAGAGATTGCGAAAAAAAAGACTGAAGGTGCAGAAAGTATCGAGAGTAAACCTAAACCAAAGAAAGCCGAGCCAAAGACCGCCCCCCATTGAATCAAATTTATTAGTTTTATCTGGACTTTTGTCCTTTGTGAATCCTCCATTCCCTTAGAGCACGGTATGAATCCGTCTTTCGGGATTTTTCAGCTATTATTCCTTTTAGACCTGTTTTTGCAACCAAGACAGGCATAATCTCAAAGGGGATATTTGCAAGGAAAATCAATATTAAGATGAGATAAGACCAATTTGGAGCGCCCCAAACATAAGCCAAAAGCCCTATTGCCAAGGGAATTAAAGTGGCAACAATTGGTCCAGTAGCATGCATTATTGCTCTTGACTTGGGTGAAGTCTTCAAATATGATGTGTAATCCGTCTTTAGGGTGGGCTCTATCATAGCTGGACCGTCCAAGAAGTAGAATGTAAATTTTATGCCACAGTTTCTGCCAACAACGTAATGGGATAGGGGATGGAGTGTAGTCATTAAAATCAAGCAGGCGATGACAAAGGTGATGCCCATAATGGTTCCGGGGTTTTGGTATGCATAGATTATAAAGGCAAACCCAAAAAAGGTCCCGATGGTCTCCAATAAATGCCCTATTTTTGTATCAACTGGCAATAAGGCCTTTTCTCTGAATACCTTCTGGTCGATTCTGCCGATCTGATCCCCGTGTTTCTCTATAAGTGAAGTATCCTTTTTCACTTTTGAAACAATCTTCCAAAATCCGAGTTCTTTAAGGTTGTAATTCCCAGTGTTTACTTGTTTCTCTATGATGTTCAAGCTTTCCTGGATATCCGATTTTTGTCCTTCTTCAGCATCCGACATTTTATCCCTAAGACATTATATTCACTAGAGTCTTAAAAATATTTCTAATGTGGATCAATGCTAAATTTATATTAAGTACTCCTAGTCGCTTGGTGTTGTAGATCGGTGCTCCACCATG
>JBHICB010000192.1:0-2559 GCA_046759365.1 Hydrothermarchaeales archaeon (SeqCode) | reverse complement strand
CAATGCCCCCCGGGTGGATACGGCCTCGATCCAGATTGGGATCAATGGCGCCGACTTAATATCAATCAATACAGACAAACAACAATTGGAACACTCAAGGGCAGATAAAAAAGTCCTCATAGGCTACGAGAAGACTAGAGGCCTAGGGGCCGGAGGATATCCTGAGATTGGCAGAAACGCTGCACTTGAAGCAAGAACTGTTCTAAGGGAAGTGTTATCCGATGCCGATCTGGTATTCGTCACCTGCGGCCTTGGAGGAGGAACTGGAACTGGGAGCTTGCCCGTTATAGCAGAGCTAGCGAAAGAAACCGAAGCAGTCGTAATCGGAGCAGTGACAATGCCCTTCAAGATCGAAAGGGCAAGAATAAACAAAGCAAGAGATGCTCTGGCCAAATTAAGGAGGGCCTGCGATAGCGTTGTTGTTGTGGACAACAACAGACTATTGAACACCGTCCCGGATCTCCCAATGAACGAAGCCTTCGGCGTAGCAGACGAGGTCTTGGCTAGGATGGTCAAAGGTATCAGCGAAACCATAGCTATGCCAAGTCTAATAAACTTGGATTACGCTGATGTCAAGGCTGTAATGCAGGATGGCGGCTCGCGTGGTGTTGCTATGATCGGCCTAGGAGAGTCCGATTCTAGGAATAGGGCCGAAGAATCCGTAATGCATGCATTGGAAAATCCGCTTCTCGATGTGGATTATCGCGGCGCAACAGGGGCGTTAGTCCACATAACTGGAGGCCCTGATCTAACCTTAGCAGAAGCCACCACAATAGGCGAGTTAGCAACCAGCTACCTGCACAACGACGGGAACGTGATCTGGGGAGCTAGAATTGACCCAGCTTTTGAAAAGAAGGTTCAGGTGATGATCATCATGACAGGAGTTTCTTCACCTGATATAATGGGTGCTAACGATATCCAGGTCCCGACCAGGGAGATAAAAGGGTTAAAGGATCTGGCAAGGCCGATAACGCCGATGCGGCTTAGAGATCAAGCCAACAACGAGGGTCCAGAGGTGAGAGACAACCTGATGGCGAAGCTAGACATCGATTACATAATCTAGCTTCTCTTTTTTCTTTTTTCCCTAATGGAAGGAGCAAAAAGATGGAGGAAATTTTTGAGGAAAAAAACCAGAGGGGTGATGTAAAGTGAAAAAGTTTTTCAATACGTCAAACAAGGTGGACGTGATATTAAGCGTCTTTAATGATGGGGAGAAACTGAAAGGGAGAGAGATTGTTAGGAGGATAACTGAAAGAGGTTACAGGGTTGACGAGGGCAGTGTAAAGATGTTCATATACTACCATATGCAATACCAGTACCTTTTGAAGGAGAGGAAAAAAGGAGTGAACTACTACTATAAACTCACCTAAGGTCTCTTCGAGGAAAGGAAAGTATAAACCTCCGATCTAACTAACCTCCTCTCCCTCCTTTCCTCCTTTTTTAATTTTTTAAAGCGCGTCTATTCTGTTGAAATTAGTAAAACTAAAAAAAGAATTATCTTTTCCATTGAGGGGAAAAACTCATTGACTGATTTTTAGAAAAACTTAGCCATCTAAGAATTATGTGGCATTTGTCGGTTTTTTCGCCTTGGCACACTTGTTGACTTCTCTGTGCAGCTGTTCAAACTCCTCTGGATCTAGGATCAGAGTGATCTGCTTTTTTTGAGACAACTTGATGTCGAGAGGTACGAAATAGTCCAGCCATGAAGGGTCAACAGTAATCTCTGCAGTCTTATCCCCACTTGCTTCATCTTCCCATCCCTTGATATTGTTTGAAAATTTCATGCACTCACCGGGTTCTTCTTTGCAAAATTGTGGCTATAAATACCCTTCGACAAGAACACTACGTAATGTAGGATGAGAGTGATTAAAACATTTATGCCGTTAATTCATTAAAAGTGTAAATTAGTCGGTATAAAACTGTAATATGAGTTATTACAGCAAGCAGTATTAGAGCTATGTAGAACAGGTCAAACTTTGGAAAGATGTTTAGCGCCTCTAACAGGGTGGCAATCAGTAGGATTATAAGCCTCTCAGCCCTTTCAGCAAAACCGACAGCGCATTTTTCTATCTCATGTTCAGCTCTTGTTCTTGTGTAGCTGACCAGCAAGGTTCCAACCAAAACTATTAAAATCAATATAAAATGGCTGTCCAAATATATCGCAAGTCCTAGAAGTATTATGGCATCTGAATACCTATCTGTTATGGAATCAAATACCCCTCCAAATTTGGTGATGTTATTAGAAACCCTTGCAACAGCTCCATCCATTAGGTCAAAGATTGAGGCCAAAAGGAGCATATAAAAAGCAAAGATCAGATTGTTCTCGGTGTACATATAAGCTGTGGCTATGCTGAAAAAAAGGCCCAAAAAAGTTATTGTATTAGGACCGATGCCGAATTTTACGATGACTTCTGCTATTGGATTAACAATTTCATTTGAAAAACCTCTAAGCCTCGAACTTACCATAATATCAAATAGAGGTAATGGTTAAAAAGATTTTGTGAGAAAGATGCGGACCTTGCTGGTTACGGGTAGATTGGCAGAAAATAAGGTGAAGAG
>JBHICB010000191.1:0-2573 GCA_046759365.1 Hydrothermarchaeales archaeon (SeqCode) | reverse complement strand
GGTGATATTTAGGTAATTGTTACTGGTGCCAGTAAGATTTTCTATATCAGCAGTATTTAAGGCAGGGATTTTTGGAAAGTAAATCCTGTTTGTATAAGACGTTCCAGTGGAATTATCATAATATGCCAGCCCACTCACAGTGGGAGGGACGGTCGAACTCCAGTTCAGCGGTGTCCCCGGGCTTTTGATTAAAATATCAGCAGCATCATTTGTCTTCCTGTGCAATGAGTAGATGTTTGCATAATCCTGAACCTGCAGGGCGACCCCTGAAAAAGCATTTGCAGACATCCCCAACATAATGGTAAGCGGTACCAAAGCTAACAACAGATCAATAGCGAAAAGCTGACCTCTTCTCTTCGACACACACTCCACCTAGTAAAAAAAGCACTTTTAATAATATATAGATTAGGGTTCAAATCGATTAGCTCGGAATCGAAGAGCTGCCGGCAGTCAATTTGACCCGCTTTATGCCTTTTGTCGAGGACAGTCTATTTACAAGTGTTTTAATCTTTTCACATCTGCCCCTTACGACTATAACCTCTAAGCAGTGTTTCTGATCCAAATGTATATGAAGGGAAGAATCGATCAAACCCGAGAATTCGTGCTGAAACTCTGTAAGCTTTTCCAGGGTGCCGTGTTCATCATGGTCATAGATCATGGTTATGGTGCCTGCAACATCCCCTTTCAATCCCTTTAAAGTACTGTGCTCTAGGATGTAGCTTCGAAGCGCATCTCTTATCCCCTCAGACCTGGATGAATAACCCGTCTCTTCTAAGATGCTGTCTAATTCAGAAAGCAGTTTTTTAGGTAATGTAATGCTTATCCGTTCCATCTTATATCAACTTCCCTTCTTTATCTATCTCGCCTTTTTTGATCCTCGAAGATGAGATGGGTACCCCATCCTCGGCCATTACTAGAGGCATAACAATTATGTTTAAAGGGACAAGCCCTTTTTTCTCTCTTAAGTTATTTATTTTATCTGCTGTATACCTAGTTTCTTCTGAGACGACAATGGCATCCATCTTCTTATCGTCTTTAGCAGGCCCGTAAGGGTCGTCAAGTTTTATGATCTTACATTTATCTTGAAACAAGTTTTCTTTTAAAAAATCTTTTAAAACCTTTTTTCGGTCACTATAAGACTTGACATCTTTTTCAAGCATTTCATCAGAGGTAAGACCGACGACAACTGACTCTCCAACTTCAAATGCCTTTTTTAAAAGCATCTCATGCCCTTTGTGGAAGACATCAAAGGTTCCACCCACCGCCACCAACATGTATCTAGAACTTTTTTCCATAATATGAGATAGCAAGATTTATCTTAAATAATTAAGTTTGACTTTATCATGAGAATTGAAAGGGCACTGGATCTTTTATCAAAGGAAGATATTGACTCTGCGATTATCCTAAAGCCTGAGAACATCTATTACCTTTCAGGCTTTTACCCAACAACAGCATCAGCTTTAATCTTGAAACCTGATCCTTTGCTTTTGATATCAAAGATGGATGCGAAAGCTATTGAAAACTGCCCGGTTGAGACAAAAATCTATGAAAAATTCCAAGAGGAGTTTAAAAATTTAAAAGGCAAAATTGGCGTTGAAAAAAAATACACAACAATGCACTTCCATGAAGAATATCTAAAGGGAAGAGAGTGCAAAAACGTGGATTTTATCGAAAGGATGCGACAAGTAAAAGATGGAAAAGAGGTTCTCAAAATCCAAAGGGCAATAAAGATAGCTGAAAGGGCGATAAAAGAAGTTTCCAACGAACTTTGTGATAAATCTGAGATTGAGATTGCTCAAAAGGCGGAGGCGGTAATAAGGAGTGAGGCAAAGATAGCCTTTGACACTATAGTGGCATCAGGGCGTAACTCTTCTGTTCCCCACCACGAGAGCTCAAAAAAGAAGATAAGACCCAAAGACTCAGTTATAATTGACATTGGAGCAAATTGGCGACACTACAACTCCGACATAACCCGGACATTTTGCCAAAGCCCCAGCGAAGAATATCTGGATCGATATGATATTGTAAAAGAGGCACAAAAAGAGGGGATAAAGGAGATGAAGGTTGGAGGCAAGATCAGCAACGTCGACAACGCTGTAAGAAGAGTAATATCCGAATACGGTCTCGAAGAGCATTTCATACACTCATCCGGCCATGGAATAGGTCTTGAGGTTCACGAAGCACCGAGGATTGTCAAAGACTGTGATGATACCTTCAAAGAGGGTATGGTAGTCACCATAGAGCCAGGGGTTTATAAGGGATTTGGTATAAGGATTGAAGACATGGTTCTTATAAAAAAAAGTCCAAAGATATTGACAAAGATCTAAAGGAGAGACGATGAGTATGAAGCTTAAACTACCATTTAATTTAAAAGATGTAAAGCCTGGCGAGTTTTCCTATCTTACAAAAAGACTGCTGGAGAACAAAGAGGGAGAGGTGACAGGCGAGCTTTTTATCTGGAGAAAAACCGGCAAGGAAGAGTACAACTATGTTATGCTCTGCCCTTATTGTCAAGAAGAACAAGAGGGTGCAACCATATTCACACGCAGACCCTACCGCATAAGATGCTCGGG
>JBHICB010000190.1:0-2593 GCA_046759365.1 Hydrothermarchaeales archaeon (SeqCode) | reverse complement strand
AATCCCTGGGAGCTGATAAGGTAATTGATTACACTCAAGAGGATTTCACAGAAAGCGGCCAGACCTATGATGTTTTTTTTGACACGGTAGGCAAGAGTTCGTTTTCGCGCTCAAAAAGCTCGCTAAAGCAAAGAGGAATCTTTCTTACAACTGTCCCTACGCTGGCGATTATTCTTCAAAAGTTATGGACGTCAATGATAGGCAGCAAGAAAGTAATATTTGGGGATTTAAAAGAGAGAACTGAAGATCTTATCTTCCTCAAAGAGCTCATTGAGGCGGGAAAGCTAAAACCGGTCATAGATAGAAGCTATCCGTTGGAACAGATAGTGGAAGCGCATAGATATGTTGACAAAGGGCACAAGAAGGGGAATGTAGCCATAACTGTGTAAAATAAGCCTCGCTTCGCTCAGCAAAGGTTTCGAGGTTTCAAGGAGTCAAGGTTTCGAGGATTTCTTATCCAGCGAATCAATCAAAGCCTTGAGCATCCTTTCCACCTCCCTTGCCTGCTCAAATATCTTCTCAAATGTCTCCTTTTCAATATAACCTAAATCTGAAGCTAATAATAGTTGCGTCTCCAATTCACAATATGACCCGTATGCCACATAGAGATAGTGAATGTATTCCTGTTTACCTCTCCTTCCATATCCTTCTGCAATGTTTGAGGGAATCGACACTACACTCCGCCTCATCTGTAAGGACAATCCGTATCTCTCCTCCACCGGAAGCTTCTTTAACAATTTGTAAACTTCCAAACATAAATTGTAACTCTTCTCCCATACCTTCAAATCTCGATAAGTCCGCAGCATACTCTAAAACCCTGCATCTTTAAGATATAATTCCGTCAGTTGTGTCTGGCCAATCTCTGTTAACTCTATCTCGTCCAGTGTCCTCTTCCCGCATCTCTCACACCAAATCTCCCTCTCAAAACGGGGCCTCTCTTCTCCTATAGGAAATTTTACTTCCCCGACATTGTAAAAGAATTCATCGCCACAACCCTTGCATTGGAAATTTATTATTGCCATGATTGCTCCTTATGGAAATTGTATCCTCCAGACGTTATTCCATCAAGCAAATCTTTAAGAATCATTGGCCCGAGTATCTGGACGAACATAAAGTTTCTATCCCTGACTATGTCCAAACCACTGTCCAGAAAATGCTCTCTTGCCGAGACCCCGATTCCCTGGGCTACCATAAATACGCTTGCCCTGATCATCCAGAACAATTTATCATTGTCCCCCATTCTTGTAAATCCCGATTCTGTACCACCTGCAGCAAAACCCTTACCGATGCATGGGTTTCGAAAGCTGAGTCTTCTTTCCCTAATACCTCCTTCCATCATATCTGCTTTACCATCCCTGACTCTTTTCGAGAACTTCTCTGTAAGTATAGATTCCTCCTTGACTGCCTCTTTACTGGTTCCTCTCAGACTATGCTCTCCTGGACTCACGAACAAGGCTTCCTCCCGGCTGCTATCTGCGTTATCCATTCCTTCGGCAGAGATCTCAAGTCAAATCCCCATATCCATATGTTAATAAGCTCAGGAGGACTGTCTCTTAAAACTAAAAAACAAAATAAGTGGAAACACTGCTCTTTCATCCCCTTTAAAATGCTTCATAAAAGATGGCGATTCTTACTGATAGCGACACTTAAAAAGACTATCACCAAATACCTCAAGAACCATCCAGATTGCGGGGAGTTATCCGTCTTTTCCAATCCCCATATCCTTCATGCATTCTTCGATCCCTTCCTCTCTATAAATTGGTATGTCCATGACAGCGAAGAACTTGAACCGGGGAATTTCTCCCTCTCTTATCTGGCTCGTTACAGCAAAAGACCTCCACTGGCTGAGAGAAGAATACTCTACTACGGTAAAATCCCAGGCCAAGACGGAATCTATGTGACATTCTCATACAAAGAATCTCAAAAACCTCCCGTCAATTTTACTGTCCCAGTGAAAAAGTTCATCTCATTGCTCATTCAACATATCCTCCCACCCAATTTCCGTCAGGTGCGCTTCTATGGTGCATTGGCCAATAGAGTCAAAGCTCGATACCAGAAGCTTATTGCTAAAGCCCTTAAAAAAACACGCCACACTATCGCCTTAATGAAATGGAGAGAGCGCCAAAAACTCCTTACAGGTCAAGACCCCCTAATCTGTCCAATATGTGGCAAAGAAAAAATACTCGTTGAAGTCGCTTTCTTTTCAAGAAAAACTGGCACTCTATCTCTAAGACCCATACCACCTTAGCTACTTCTCCTACTATTTTCTCTGCTTCCTTCTCTATTAGTTCCTATAAAAACTAAAGCACCAATCTATGCTTATTTCCTCCTTTTATGCTCTCTCCTTTCAGTTCCTCTCTCTTTTTTGGATATTTTTACTTTTAAGTATGAATTTACGACACTTTGAAACCACAAACCTATACCGAAACTGTTATTTAATGTGCTATCTCCTGATCTTTTCTACGAATGTAGCAAATTTTGAAATTCCGATACTCGGACATAGTCAGGGATAGAATCTTTATGTTCATCCAGATACTCGGGCCAATGATTCTTAAAGATTTGTTTGATGGAATAACGTCTGGAGGATACAATT
>JBHICB010000189.1:0-2593 GCA_046759365.1 Hydrothermarchaeales archaeon (SeqCode) | reverse complement strand
AGATAACGGCGCAGAGGTGGTAATAGCGAGTACTTC
Organism: Hydrothermarchaeales archaeon (SeqCode); assembly: GCA_046759365.1. GTDB lineage: Archaea > Hydrothermarchaeota > Hydrothermarchaeia > Hydrothermarchaeales > SZUA-236 > JAZFTJ01. The sequence continues at coordinate 2,557 of JBHICB010000189.1, read as the reverse complement.
AAGGGGCACAGCCGTTGGGATGCTAGGAGCGAGAATAGAGCCGGATTTGACGTTAGATGAAGTAGACACGAAAGATTATGATGCGATAGTCGTTGTTGGTGGGGGAGGTTCGAGACAGTACCTATGGAACAACTCGGCCTTGCACGGGATAGTGAAGGAAGCCTATAATGACAACAAAGTGGTTGCGGCTATCTGTGTCTCGCCTGTCGTGCTGGCAAAGGCGGGTCTTTTGGAAGGGAAGAAGGCCACTGTATTTCCCGGTCAGGATACATTCAGCGAGCTGAAAAAGGGCGGGGCGATATTGGTGGACGAAGGTGTTATAGCAACCGGGATGTTAGTGACTGGATGTGGCCCTGAAGTTTCTGAAGAATTTGGGAGGTCAGTTGTGAATGTACTTTCCAGATCTTGAGGCTTATCGATGAAGGATATTCTGATAGTAAATGACGACGGCATAAACTCTCCAGGCATAGAAGCAGCTGTGGAGGCAGTCAAAGATCTGGGCAGAGTAACAGTTGTTGCCCCTGCTACACAGCAAAGCGGTGTGGGAAGATCACTCTCCTTGCTTGAACCTTTGCGAATAATTGATGTTTCTACGCCAAACACAAAGGCATTTTCGCTAGGCGGCACCCCTGTCGATGCTGTGATAGTCGCTCTTCATGAAGTCATGGACAAGAAACCAGACCTAATAGTCTCAGGCATAAACATAGGTGAGAACATGAGTTGTGAGATCACTACTTCTGGCACGGTATGCGCCGCCATGGAAGGGGCAAATCAGGGCGTTCCATCGATAGCTGTCTCTCTTCACCCGACAGAGAATAAAAGGCCTGAAAAATACTCCAACCCCCATATATTTGACTTAACCTTGGCCAAAGATATAACGAATCGCGTCTCAAAATATCTATTGAAAAACAATATGCCTGAAGGGGTAGACCTTCTCAATATCAACGTCCCCGAAAACGGCAATTCGAAGGTTAAGATCACAACTCTTGCAAGGAATATGTACTCCGCTAAAGTAAGCAGGCGCTATGATCCAAGGGGGAGGCCCTTCCTTTTGATCGACGGGGATCCTGTCTACGACGCGGAGAAAGGGACGGACGTTCATACGGTGAGGATAGAAAACTCGGTCTCCATTACTCCTTTAAACTTGGATTTGACAAGCAAAAGTTTGGATGAGTCTTGGATAAAAGACGTATTGTAGTAGATGATTTTGCACCTCTTTTTGGATATTTTATTGGAAGGATTTAAATGGTAGTGTAAATATGAGTAATCTGTGCCTGGCAGAGGAGAGAAGGATCTAAAGGAAAATGTCGGTGGTCTGATCGAATGATGAGGTTAGTTGGTGGGACAATACTGCTTGGAGTGAGTGTATTCAGATTGACAGGCTTTTGGCATATTTTCTTTGGGATATGGGGTATCTAGGGTATTGTTACAGGAGCTTTTCGAATATGTTTGATAAACAAAATACTAGGGATTAACACCACCCGTAGGTAGAAATTTCCAAGGTAGAGAAACTAATTTTCTTTTCTCAATGCTTTTCCACACCCAAATCGCTTGATTCTCAGATTTCGAAAAATAAATATTAAATATGTGCGACCATATTTTTTCTCACCTGTGGGCACCCCTATATACCTCCAACAATCCTTCTATTTTTCACCCGCAGGTACTCACCATTTTATAAAAAAAATTGCTGCAGGTTCTCTTGATTTTATGGTAAAGATAATAAAGTTAGTATCTAAATTAGAGGAGAGGGCCTATAGTCTAGCCAGGATAGGACAGGGGCTTGCGGAGCCTCAAACCCGGGTTCAAATCCCGGTAGGCCCGCTATTAATTTTTATTTCATGAATAAAGAGGTTAAAATATACTAGACCAGTAAATATGAGAAAAAAAGGATTATGGGAATAATTAATCTGGACTTTATCTACCTTTATTTTCAAACACAAAAAAAAATAGCTCCACCCAATAGAGGCTGAGGAGCAACTATTTTGGCAGCTGCTCTTCCTGGCCTGTGATCTTTTTTGTGGACCAGTCTCTCTTTGAGCCTCTTGATCTCTTCTTTTAATTCCTCTATACTCATGTCTTCTAAATTATTGGCCATATTTTTCTTCCTGTATTCTTCCTAAAATGTCCGTATGGGTCAAACATGCCAACAAATCGAGTGAAGATGGAGTTTTTTCTTTTATATATACTCCCACTTATATCCACCCACCCTAAATTTATATTATGCTGTGGTTTTATTTAAAATTGTTTCGAAAGCTTTTTATATCCACCTAGATGGGAGAGAATAGACATGAATCTCCTAGGTTATAAAATAAAAGCCTTGGATTTCTGGAGGAATAACGGCCATACTGCCCCCAAATGCAACTCTTGTGATAACTCTATTCCCTGGGGGGACGGCTTTATTCTGGACGATTCTAAGTTTATGTGCAACCCATGTGTTGAAAAAAACTTTGATGATGGATTAAACAAAATACTCTAGAATCGGGGCTTTAGTAATTATAAATAAAGGCTAGTTTTGCTAATCCTTGATCATTTCTTAAAATCTCTTTTTATTTCAATA
>JBHICB010000188.1:0-2598 GCA_046759365.1 Hydrothermarchaeales archaeon (SeqCode) | reverse complement strand
TACCCCGTGAAATCTTTACCCTGTGAAATGTGTAACCTATTTCTCCGGGGTGAAGGGAGCATTACCAGTTTCTTAAGAAAATGAGTCAGAACTGAGGTAAGTTTGCATTCTTATATCTTTCAAAAACGATGTCATATGTCCCGTTATACAATGAACATCGTATTCGAAGCATCTCATTCCCTGTTTCCTCTACCCACCATGCTCCAGAGCGTTTCATACGAGTATGGACAATAAACTTATGTGCTGATTCAATACCCCCGCTTCCAATGGGGTATCCACCTTTTCTGTCTCCCTGGTAATGGGTCTTTTCACGGTTCTTTTTTAAGTAGACTATTAGTTTTCGGATTTCCTCTTTTGCAGCATCGTTTTTTGGGTCCATTCGTCGAAGACCTCTAATCACATTGTCCACTTCGGCGAAAAAGAGACGGGATATGGTGCTTTCCACCCATTGCAGAGCCTTGAATGACTCTTCTCCGTATTGGGCTTTGGCTACTTTATAGATATGCTCAGCACAATGATAATAGTCGAGAATTTGACGGCCCTTTGGAAAAGAAGATCTCATATGTTTCCACAGATAGTCAGCACCGTCGCCTAAAAGACCAATACGTACCAACTCTTGAGGAATACGTGAAGCCACAAAGGCCAGATCTTTTCCAAACTGATCTTCATTTTGTATTTGATGCCAGCTTGCTATATGAATGATACGTCTTTTGCTAAGCAAATATACACGAAATCCCTTGGCCTCCTGCCACCGGCCCTTGCCTCTTTTCTCGCTACGTCTTGCCCTAGGTCTGGTAGGTAAAAAAGCACCATCAGAGGCCACCACTAATATCGGGCGCCGCGTGCCGTTGGATACCTCTCTAATCCTTTTCGTTATCTCTTCCCGGCTGGGAATAACATCCTCCAGATAAGCCTCGCGGCCCACTGCTTCGAACGTTTCGTGGATAAAATGATCACTGATACCCTGGCTTGTTAAATCCTCAAATATCTCGCTAGCACGTAGAAATGTTGCATCTGTCGATAGATTCACCGCTTTTTTTTGGATATCAAATTGATGCTTCTTCCGACTTATTTCAAGCGCACTATCGAAAGGAATGAAACCATAACAACAATCCATACAGTAAAACCAAGGGCGATTCAGATTGCTTGCCCCTTGCATGGTAAATATCTTCTTTGAGTTCTCACCTCTATTTTTGCATCTCTTCCCACACTTCGGACAGGGCGCATATTCCTGCTCCAGTAAATCATCATACTTCTGCTCAATCAAGGCTTGTAAACAACTGCCTAGAAACTCTTGTCTCGTCTTAGTAAACAGTTCACTGATCTCCATCAGAGTCGGTCGTTGATCTTCCGCAAATACTTCTGATAGCTTATCAACCCATTTATCCACTTCATCATGGATCATCTGCCTGAATTGCTCCGTCTCATCAGGTTCCCAGGTTTGTGCAATAACTCCCTGTCCCAGCTCTCACCCCCCTATAAAGCCACCAGCTCTTGTCGAAATCGAGCTGTAAGGGGGTACATATAAATCTCTTTCGGGGATATGCCTTGCCCTTTATGCTCCCTATCCATTCGTCCTCGGCCTGTGCTCGTCCCCACATGGATCCAGTTGGCTGCCTTATAACAGGTCTCCTTGAATCTCCTTTTGTCCACCAGGGTCTCCAAAAGTACCGGGCGATATCCATAGCACCTTTCCCAATCATCCGGAACCACTCTCGAAGCCAGAGCAAGTACTGAACTGGCAAGGTATTTAATCTTAACCCAAGGCAAGATAAGAAATCTGCTGTTATTAACGATCTTCTGTAAGTTATGCCCCCGTTGAACATCGTTCCACCCAATCCATCTATCTCTCGGTGCCATCTTCCATGCCGAAGAGGAAAATTGCAAACACCCCAGAATCTTATTTGCCCTTTTGGGGCTTTCAATAAAATACCGTAATTGTGCTCCAAATGGTAATTGATAGCCCAGGTAGTGATATCGATCAACATACTCATACCACAGATCCCTTTGTTCTTTGCTCCTCACTCCGATCAGGACTAAGGGAGAAAATTCCTTTACTTTTCCAGAGATAATCTCCCGGGCTCTTCCCTTATCTGTCCTTCTTATCTTGGTTTTAACTCCCTTCGGGCGCCCCTTTTTACGCCCAGGCAGATCAATGACCCCTTTGGATTCCAGATACTCAAGAAATTGTCGGCACTCAACAGTTTTCAGCCTCCCGTTACGCCTTTTCCAGTCAAACAACTCGCAAACTGTATTGGCCAGTTCTGTGCGGCTGATTCCATGGCAAGTACTTATAATCTCACATATTTCAGCCAACTCTTCTTCGCTAAACGTTCGCCCGCAGAATGTCTCAGAGCATATCCCTTGCATATGACCACCTCACTTTTCAATTGATTTGCTATCTTACTGTATAGGTGGCCAACGCAAATGTCCAGCACTTTTTTTCGCTTTTCGATCTTTTTTTTCAGCTAACTCAATTTAAATCATTAATAAACCGGTAATGCTCCCGTTGTAAAGTATTCATAAAACACCTTCCTCTATGATTTGATCGCGCCTATGATAGCGTTAGGGAGAATAGCACCCGAGCAATCCAACGTG
>JBHICB010000187.1:0-2625 GCA_046759365.1 Hydrothermarchaeales archaeon (SeqCode) | reverse complement strand
GCGCCCAGAGTACCAGAGAATAACAGCTTGCCTTAATAAACTCGGGAACTTCTACGTCAGGAAAGCTTTTCGTCTTGACACTCCCTGATAGTTTTTCAAAAACCTCTCTGTCAAGAGCCTTCTTGTATAAACGTACCTTCTGTCTCAGTTTAGCAGAGATTCCATATTTTCTTAGACGATTTCTTAGTCTGCTGTAGTCATTCATTATCAGGTCCTTGCCGATGTCCCTGAGAAAATGGAAATGGCAGATGAAATCAGGTGTGCCAGGAAATACCTCTTTTACAGCATTTGTAATCCCAAGACCCATATCATGCACTATGGCTTTCGGTCTTGCATATGCACCCTTTACCTGACGAAGGAGAGGAACAATCTGCTCTGCTTTTTCAGTGGGAATCTTTATGTTTGCTAAAATAAACTCGCTTACCCCATCCAATGCACTTATTAAAGCAGGACTCTCTCCTTCACACATACCATCAAGATGAAGAATATATCCACCTTTGATATTCATAGTTTCCCTGATCTTTAAACTAATTTGCCGATGAGCTATTGATATATATATGATGAACTTCTTGCTAAGATACGTTATCTCAGAGCTTGATAAAAAAATGTTTCTGCTTTTTAACTCTTCGACAATCTCCTTAACCGTTCTATATCTTAGAAAAATGGCTTTCCCAACATAAATCAGGACATCATATCCATACTTGCAATGCATCGGAACTAAACCCTGTAGCTCTTCAGAACTGTAAACGGTGTTTTTGCCGCAATGATCACAATATAACAATGTTTCATGAGCTTTAAACTCTCCTATATGCAGCGTGACCACGGGCTTTGTGCGGGTCTTCTTTGCCTTTAACGATGAATGACAGTCAGGACAGGTTTGCTCATTCGGCCTGAAATATATTATCGATTTGTCAGGAAAATAAGCAGCTGTGGACATCCCTTCAATCATCTTATCAAGCAGCCCCCTTAATACCTTCACAGGTGAGAATCCAGAGTTTTTTTTAAAATACCATGATAATCAAAAAATTCATCAATAGCCCTGGCGCTTATTCTGATACCTTGCCTTCTTAGCCTCTCTGCAAGTCCTTCTGTATCAAGATTGGGATGCTTTACCTTCTCAACAAGCAATGACACACAAACGGCATCCGACAATAAAATGCTTTTTTGCTCTTCTATCTTTTTATGACGTCTCTTGATTTGCTCCTCGTATGGCACAGTCTCAGACGAAAAGTAGATAAAACGCCCTGATACCTTTTCCCTTCGCAGCTCAGGTATATCTCTAAAATGAGAAAGAAAAGACCTCGGCTGAAGCCCTAATAACTCCCCAATCTCTAAGGCGTCAAACCCTCCTTCAGAATCCCTGACAAGATTTATAAGAGTCTGCCTCAGATTGCCATACTTCGAAAAATGAATCCTCTTATAGCTCCATAATCCATAGATATCAAAACTCGGAATGTCAGGCAGCGTGTAATAACGCCCATTATTGTCATAACTCGTAATAGCCTCCCACTCCTTTAATCGCCTTCTCACTGTCGGCACTGAACAGGACAGTAATCCGCTAAGGTCATTAACTGTCATCACCTTTTGCTTTCTAAAAACCCTGATTGCTTCCTTTGCAATGTTACCCCTTGATTTAACCATGAAAACCACCTTGATAAAGTATATGATATTATAGTTAATAGTGCCATATACTTTACCATTATTGGCATCTTTTTGTCCACTTTTACCTTGGTTTTCATGGATTTTGTAAGAAATGTCCTGATTTTTCTGTTGATTGGATTGACATATACTTTATCAGCTATAATATAAACGCTGATAGATACTTGCTCTTTAGAGGTATTTTAGACAGAAATGATTATCCAACCGTATTTTGTTACAATACATATTTTTATTATATTATAACTTTACATTGTCACATTTATCATGAACCGGTCTAGCGGTACCTTCTATGGATACCGCTAGGGCTAATGTGATAATGTCAAAATAATTCTATTGGTTTGAGCAGAGCTTTGCGACATATATGAAAGCTATAGTTGTATTCAATACTACTCATCAGACTTTGAAGGCTGAGAAGCTCTTAAAAAGCCTCGGCATAAGAATAAGGCCGGTACCAAAACCTACCTGGATTAGCTCTGCTTGTGGTTTGGCTTTAGAGTTCTATTTGAGGGATCAAGAGGAGATCTTATCCCTTTGCCAGAAGAATAGCTTAGATCTCCAAGGGATCTATCGACTAGAAGGCTGAGGGAGAGGCACAATCAGTCTTTTCCGGCCATCATCCTGGCTATAAACATTGCCTGAGCGCTCTTTTGCCCGGTAGTCTTTTATGAGCCCCTGTACATAGGAGTCAGATGTATAGACCTTGTGGTCAACCGGGATCAGTTCGTTGTGGGAAGAACTAATCCTTTTTTGGCCATCGAATTCTAGAGTAAGTTTTCCTATGTATTGTCCCCGATCGCCGGCTTGCAGTATTAATACCTCTTCTATCTTTACCGGATCGTAGAGAACCTTTCCGTCATGACCGCCAATGATAATATCTATATCTGGAACCACTTTTGCCAGAACCTTATCTTGCGAAAGACCTAAATGGCTTATCACTACTACTAAATCGCTCTGGCTTTTCATGAG
>JBHICB010000186.1:0-2630 GCA_046759365.1 Hydrothermarchaeales archaeon (SeqCode) | reverse complement strand
ACGCCCACCAGTCTTTTAAGACCGATGGGCGTTTTACCTCGTTCCCACGCTTTCCCTCGTTCCCACGCTCTGCGTGGGAACGAGGGGTTTGACGCTCTGCGTCGCTACTCCTCTTTACGCCCGCTTAAGACTGATGGCTACCATTTAGGGACGCAGAGCGTCCAGTTTGGCATTCCCACGCAGAGCGTGGGAACAAGTAAAACACCCTCTCCCATCATGGGAGAGGATGTTTTGCTTTGGACTAACTATTCGCACTCAAAATTCACATCATTATCTGGCCGTGTCATTAACATCTTCGAGGATGGTACTACCGATATCATCGCCGATGCGGAGTTCCACAGCAACTGGGACCACTGTCCCGGTTAGATCAGCGCCCTGTCCTCTACTAACATTGAACTCGAAGGTGTTGGCACCGAGCGGAGTAATTATTGCTCTCAGAGACACCCCGTCGATAATCCCTGCGAACTTGAAGTCTCCTGTCTTCAAATCCACGTTGAAGGAGCCCGCAGGGATGGTGGTGGAGAAGGTTCCAACCTGGAGGCGCACATCCTCAGTAAGGGGGTCAATCCCGCCGCTGCCGGCGCCTAAGGTAAAGGAGGCCTTCATCCTGAAATCGTCATCATTGGGTAGGGGACCCAACGTGATTGCAACGCTGGCGGCGAAAGTGGCGAAAGGCTCACCCTTGCACTTGCCCGCGCTGCCAGCGTTGAAGATGGCCTGGATTTCTGAAGCATCGAGGGCGCGGTTGTAAATTTCGACTTCGTCGATCAAGCCGTCGAAGAATCCACCAGTTCCTCGGCCTATAAACAGATCGAAAATATCACTATACGCATCGCTGGGAACACCGGTACTAACGGGAGGATTCACCTGGAAATCTTCGAAAACAATGAACTGTCCGGAATCGACAAGAAGACCATCCAAGTACAGTTTGCCTGTTCTGCGAGGGAAGTCGTAGGTTACGGCAACATGGTGCCATTCGTTTGGCATAAAAGTAGAAAACCTTCTCCTTAAACGCTCACCTGGGGGTAGGAACGCTGGATGTGGTGTGCCATCGGCTCTCGCAAACTCTACTCCTACGGATGGGCCATCTTCTATTAAGGGTTCAACGAATCTGATTTCCCAGCCGATACCACCAGCATTGAATGGACCAATACTCTTACTGAGGGATACTTGATTTACTGAACTGAATGCGGAGTTCATCCAGAAATCAATGGTATAGCTTGATGCGCCGAAGTCCAGGCTTGGTGAATTGGCCACTATGATATGATCATCTATTCCATCAAAGCTAAATGCCTGCCCAACCTTGCCGGGTGCAAACGTCGCACCGTTCATGAGCGTTCCAGGATTGGTGCCGATGATGTCATCCGCATTCCCGTCCCCGGGCCACCAGCTCACCAGCCCCGAAGGAGGCACAACACACTGGGCAAGGGCGGGAGTAGAGAATCCGCCTGAAGCGGATATGAGTGAAGCGAACGTAAAGAAGCTCAAAAGAAGTAGATAGTAAACAGTAGACAGTAGACAGGAAAAGCGAGATTCTTCGCGGAGTTTATCCTGAGCAATGAAACGAGATTCTTCGCTTCGCTCAGAATGACAAGCGGAGAGGGTTGGTTTATGTATGTATGTATGTAACTATACCTTTTCATGTTATTACTTCCTCCTTTGGTTTTTTTGTTCCGCCCCCCCAAAAATACCTTATACAAAACAGACTTTGTGAAATGTTTTATCTTATACCATCACCTCCCTTCTATGTATCTCGTTCCCACGCTCCAGCTTGGGAACGTACTTGCCAAAAAGCTCTTGCTTTTCCTTAGATCTCAATTAAATCAATTTCTATACATCCCTTCCCACAAAGATAATTTCTCGCACTCGAATATATCCAGTGCTCTGCCATCTCTACAACACCCCTTTTTACCGGATTATTATGTATATACTCGACCTTCTGTTTAAATACTCCCTCCCCCATTATCACTTGAGGATGAAATCCTTCTTGCCATACCTGATATTCACTATCCTTCTTGTATCTCTTTTTATAAAACTCGAATTGATTCAATAACCATTTCTTCTCATCAGCCTTTGCAGTTTTTATTATTTCTCTCGCAGTATAGCTTTTAAAGTCCTTTACAATAGGGAATAATTTTTCGGCAGAAACAATAGAATGGACGTGGTTGTCCATTACTACATAGGCAAACAAATTTAAGCCCTTATTTTGTCTGCAGTAGCTTAACGACTGAACGATGATATCGAAATATTCTTTTTTTGTAAAAACGGGTATCCATTCTACGATGGTAGATGTAATAAAATACACACCGTTATCTTCCGTTGTTTTATATCGCGACCTCATTGCTTTTTTCAACTCAAAGCGCAGCTTTTAACACATCCCCGTTCCCAAGCTGGAGCTTGGGAACGAGGATAACGAGGATAAGGCGGATAACAGGAGAAACTATATCATACAAACCATGATTTGTCGAGGGTATTTTTGTTGATTTAACTGCTTATGGGTGATAGGTTATAAGTTAAGCGGGAATGTTTTGTGATAATTTTCTCCTTTCCTTTTTAAGAGGGTTTATTGTTTTAACGCAAAGGATAGTATTGCCCAGATGGCTGTAATACCGAGGGTTAAAAAACCAATG
>JBHICB010000185.1:0-2656 GCA_046759365.1 Hydrothermarchaeales archaeon (SeqCode) | reverse complement strand
GGAAGGAACTGGAAGGATTAGCAGAAAACCTAGGTCTAAAAGATGTAAGTTTTACCGGCTATTCAGAAAATCTCGAAGATATATTTAAAGAGACATCTGTTCTGGCACAGCCTTCCAGAGAAGAGGGTTTTGGACTTACCCTGTTGGAGGCAATGAATTATTGTATCCCAACGGTTGCTTCAAGGGTCGGAGGTATAAAAGAGGTCATAGAAAATGGATATAATGGCATCCTTGTTAAAAAAGAAGACCCAGAAGAGTTATCAAAGGCTATTATTGAAGTTTTAAAAGATGAAGAATTGAGGATAAAGCTGACAAGGAATGGAAAGGAATTTATCAAAAGATTTAGCTGGGAGAAGATGGCCAATGAGATCGATGACATCTATAAAGAACTGGAAAGTCGATAAACTTTTGAAACCAGAGACAGCGGTGCCGTGTGTTTACCTGATCTTTCTTTTCTTCGCTTTTTTGGGGTTTAGATTCCCGGCCACAAGAACATTTCTTATCGGATCCTTCTCCAAAGAACCTGGAGTTTTAAGTTATATTTTAAGTATTTTAGCAGTTGGAATAATATTCGTCTCAGCAAGATATGGGCGGGAATTGCCCATACGACATTTGAAACCATTTATTCTTCCATCGATATTTTTGATCACATCAATTACACTTTTATTGGCATTTCCTTCCTTCGGCTTATTGCTCCTTTTCTTATCCGGTGGTTTTACAGTCCTGTTGTGGTACGTATCGACCAAGCTGGATGAGATTGGGCTCATAACAACAATTGCTATAGCGATGGCGGTCCTCTCTTCCATAACAATACTGGTCACAGGAATTCCTATAATTGATGTGATCTCAAGGGAAAGCGTTGCTGTAACACCCTCGAGGGCCATATTTCACGGTTTTGCCGTGCTCTCTGCTACCCTCCTTATCGGATTTTACGACAAAAAGAGGTCGATACTTGGAATTGCGTTTCTCGCTACGCTTGCAATCATCTCAGGTTTCAAATCTGATGCTATTGCCATACTAATCTCAGCAGGAATTGCAGGACTCCTGCTTAAAAGGATCAATATCCGAGAAGTAATTATACTCCTTGTCTCGGTTCTTTTTATCTTGACTGCTATAAGCACCCATATCGCCAACATATCCTATACGAGATGGAAGATCCCTCCATTGCTCTACATCTTTTACAGGTCAGCGTTTACCTTCTCTGTATTCGACAAGATCGTGAATGTGAGCTTTCCTCTGGGTTTGCTCCATGGGAGGTCTCTACTGGACCCCGCACAGCAGATTGTTAGTACTGCAGTTTTAAATTATCAAAAGCCGCACATAATCACCTCAACTATGGTGGGGCCTGGAATGCTTGACTTCGGGGTCTTAGGTGTGATTTTAACAGGCATGGTTATAGGCATATTCTTAGGTGTTATGGACGGGCTTAGGAATAACACGTTGAATGTTTGTCTATTCTCTATTGCCTTGGTTCATGCGCTAATCCTTATTGAAGTAGGGTTGCAACTTTCAAGCATCATATTCCTGCTATCCCTCTTATACTTGGCTACCGGCAGCGAGGCCAGACCTGTGTTTGAGGCGGTCCCTGTTTCAATGGAAAGCAGAAGTAAAGTCGTTGCTAAGGGGTAAGATCATGTGGTTGGAAGGATTGGTATTTGGATCTACTGCGTTTTTACTGACTCTCATCTTGACCCCCAAATTAGCAAAAACTCTTGGAGATAAAGAGATAATCGGAGTGGATCTACACAAGGATGACAGGCCTGAAATTCCAGAGATGGTGGGAGTCTCAATTTTAGCAGGGTTTCTAGTATCTTCACTTTCTGCTTTTTTGTTCTACAAAGATTTGAGAATCTTAATAGGTGTTTTTGTGGTTCTAGTAACCGCCATATTGGGGGTAATAGACAGGTTTAAGACATTGACCCCTTTCCAGAAGATCCTTTCACTTTTATTGGTTGGAATAATGCTTGTCCCATTTTCAATACCTCCCTTTTATGGGTATTTCGGGATTTTTTATTTAATATTCATCCCTTCCCTTTTCATGTGTGCCTCTAACTTCACCAACATGCTTGCAGGTTTTAATGGTCTAGAGATCGGTACTGGTGCGATTGCCTCCTTGGGGGTGGCTGTCCTCTCGGTGCTAAATCAGTCCTTGGCTGGATTTATTCTGTCCTCTTCAATTTCCGGGGCGCTCCTAGCTTTTTTATATTACAACAGGTACCCTGCAAAGGTCTTTCCAGGAGATGTCGGGACTTTGATAATCGGCGCGGCACTGTTCTCATCGATCGTTTTTGGGAAGTTCTACATAACAGGGGCAATCGTCTTTATACCCTATGCCTTGGACGCTACTTTGAAGTATTTGTCAGCAGGAATAATGACTCGACAATCACAGACCCCAACCATCTTAAAGGACGGAAAGCTTTTCATTCCGGAGGGCAGTAACATGTCATTAGCGAGGCTCTTTCTTAAGAGAAAGGCGTTGACAGAAAATGAGGTGGTAAAAAAGGTTTGGTTAGTAGAAGCCGGCTTTTGTCTTATTGCTATTCTTCTGGAGTTGATAATTTGATCTGGATAGATTTGACCAACTCTCCCCATGCGCTTTTCTTTGAGGATTTTATAAAAAAGCACAATATATTGGGGCTTCAACCATCAATTCTGT
>JBHICB010000184.1:0-2684 GCA_046759365.1 Hydrothermarchaeales archaeon (SeqCode) | reverse complement strand
GTTTGTTGTTTTGTCAATCCTTCCCACCAGCTTATTAGACCTTGTGGACAGAAAAGGTGTCACGCCTATACCCAGACCTGAAATATCACTCGGCCCAGCACAGACAACGCCCACGGTCGCTCCCCCTTTGAAGTATCCTTTTCCGTAATCAGTCTGGATATCCTTCAGAAGCACAAGATCCCCGAACCGCAGCTCGTCCAGACCATATTTCTTGATATCAGGCGGATAACAGGTCTGAACATGCCAGTTTCCAGATACGCTCCCGCTGCCTGCTCCCCGACCGATTATCTCGGCCGGTATCTCTTTGACTACGGGCACCTCAATCTTGCCGGCCGCATTTTGAACGGCAATCTTTTCCAGGACCTCAGGAGCTATGCCATGAGTAAATACATCCTTGAATCCTTCAATCTCAAGACCGACTCCTGTAGCCTTTACGTGCAACTTGTTGCCAACCGCAAGCTTTTCCAGGTCGCTGTCCTCAAAATGAACGAGCACATAGCTTTCGAACTTGGCGATGATCATGCCTTTGGCGCCTTTAGCATCACCGCCGATGACCTTCACTTTGTTGCCTATGGAAGTAAAAGTGAGCCAGGAACCTCTGCCCCGGCTTTCTCCAGTTCCTATTGTCGCTACACCCACAGTTGCCCTGTCGCCAGCAGCCCAGCCGAAGATTTTATCTCCGATTTTCATGTTATAGTTGATACCACCGATTCCAATGGCCATCTTTGCTTTTCCATCCCAGGTTGTGCGGTATGACCTTGAAGGCTCGGCCGGAGCTATCTGACCTTGAACAGCAAGGGTAATCAGCTTATCTTTATTCGTCCGAATGACCTTTTTTCTGGCCTGGCCTGAGGTAGCATTTTCTTCTGCCATAACAAAGGCAATGCACCACAGGATTCCGAATAGAATTAATAATTTTTTCCTCATAACTCCTCCTTTACTTTAGAAATAGAGCCCTTCACAATACTCATAACTTATTTAATATCAACAAGTTACAGAAGGGCTAAAAATCAAATTTCCTCCTGCTTGTAACTTCTTTATATTCAGATGGTTACAAAGCATGTTTTCTCATTATCCTTGGTTTTTTGCCCAAAATTAACCCCTCAAAAGGGGGGTGGAGGGCAAAAAACTCTTCCTCCCAAACAACAAATAGTTTTGTGAAACCCTCTCTTTTCATTGCTCCAAAGATTAGTTTATATTATTGAATCAAAAATAATTAGTTCATTTGCAAATTTGCCCTCCTCCCCCTTCTCTTCTCTCAGAATTTTTACTATAATTTCTAACAACTCCTGCGATCTTCACAAAACTCCTTCACCAAGGGAGGTGCGCTATGGATCATCAATCTTTACTCCTTTCCCTTGAATCATTCCTCGATATCAATCCTCTCGAAAATTTTAAAATCCTCTTCAACAATCTCAATGCTTCTCATCTCGATTCCTATCCTTCCACAGGCCGAAAACCTTTTCCTCGCCAAAGCCTCTTGCGAACTGTCATTTTTAAAAATCTCAAAGGGATTCCCACCTTGACAGAGTTAGTTGCCGAGTTGCAAGATAATCCATCTGCAGCAATACGCTGTGGCTTCAACATCTTGCGTCCTCTTCCAAGCGTGGAAAGATTTTCCTCCTTCCTAAAAAACACATCCAATAAAGATCTGCAAAGAATCCGCCTCCACCTTCTCCACAACCTCATCCGGCTCGGTATCATTAACGGAGAATATCTCTCCATCGATTCCTGTCCCATCCCAGTTCGTGTTAAAGAAAATAATCTCAAAACCAATGTGAAAAACCGTTTCTCCAAAACTCGCATCCCCAAAGGCTCACCTGATGCACGGCTAGGCACCATGGTCATTTTCCCTCAACCGAATAAAAAACAAATCCGCTACTTCTGGGGATTCAGAGATCATGTCGTCGTTGACGCCAAAGAAGAACTCCCCATCTGGCACATCACAAAACCAGCCAATGTCCACGACTCTGTTATGTTTCTCCCTATCTTCAAGCTCATCCAAAATGAATCCCACTTCTCTGTAAAAGCTGTTATGGGCGATGCCATCTACGATACCAGCTCTATCCTTAAATATATTGTCAAAGATCTAAAGGCAAAACCTCGCATCTCAAGAAACCCTCGCAATACTAAAAATCCCTCAAGGCTTCAGTTCTCAAAATCCGGCAATCCCATCTGTCAAGCTCAACTCGAAATGCTCGCCCGCGGCTCATTCTACGACAAAAAACAAGATCGATGGAGGCGCAAATGGGTCTGTCCTCTCCATCATTCAAAAAAATACGCCCGCCAATTTATCCTCTGCCCTGCCTTCCATCCAAAGTTCCTCTCCCAAAAAGGGTGTTATGTCTATATCCGTATTGACCAAGATATCAGAAGCGAAATCGACTATGGCTCTACCTCCTTCAAGACTGACTCTAAACTCCGCTCCGGTTCAGAGAGAGTCTTCTCCAGACTCCTTAACATCTGCATGCAAAATCCTCCTGTCATCGGCTTTAAAGCTGTCTCAAATTATGTCACCATTGCTCACATTACTGTGTTACTTGTTGCCCTCACAGCTGCTAAAAACGATATGAAAGATAAAGTCCGCTTCATTAAATCTTTCTTACCCAACTTCAATCCTTAATCCCTCGAGTTTTGTGAAGCCCTATTAGATTGAAGGTTAATAAAAATCCATTTTGAGCCTT
>JBHICB010000183.1:0-2696 GCA_046759365.1 Hydrothermarchaeales archaeon (SeqCode) | reverse complement strand
TTATGGGCGGCCGCCATCCGCGGCTCCAGGCGAATGGCCTGGCGAAAGTGGTCCTGCGTGATGCTATGTCGGGCATCGTGCCGGACAGGATTTTAGGGAACCCACGGAAAGTCGGCTTTAATGCACCTGTTTTTTCTTTTCTTGATGTTCATGATGAGCAAACAAGAAGTTTCCTTCTTGATCAGAGCCCAATTTTTGACCATGTTAGACGAGACAAAATTGAAGCGCTAATTTCCAAGCCATTTCTTCCAAACAGTGAAAGCAAATTTCTTTTCTATTTTCTCTTCTAACTCAAAGCGGTTTCTGGGTAGTGAGTAATGTTTCGATAAATCAATCCTATCGATTGCTGCTTGCTGAAAAGCCGTAACCACGTGAAATCGCTTATAAAACCTTCTGCTCTTCAAAGAATCTAAAAGCCTTTTTGCACCATCCGCTTTCTTTTTATACTTTGAATTTTCACTCATTTCACCTATCTTTTGTTCGAGTAAGTTTATAAAACCTTCATCTCCAATATCATATAATTCATCTGACTCCTCTATGTTACATAAATAAGCAATTTTGCCAAGCATTGCGCTTGCTTCACATTTTGCATGGTGGTAGATTACCGCCTCGGTGAGGGCATACCTTACATTCAGAATGCCTACTACTGCTGAAAGTATGTCATGACGCCAATCTCCTTTTTTAGTAAGTTTAATCACAAGGCGAGTTTTCCTGTCGGTTTTTTCATTTTGCCTAAGTTCGATATAATCAAAAAGACGATATGAAAACCCCGGTTTGATTTCTATTCCTGTACATTCTACGTCTCTAAAGATATAGCTAAGAAGGTCTGCTGATATAGTATTTCCGATTATGTCTGCAATGTAAAATCTATCATCATCTAAACGATTTTTCTCAATTTTCTCAATCTCTTTTTGAAGTTCAAGTTTCTCTTCTTCGGATAACTCCTTCCCTTTTTCCTTCTTCTCAATAAATTCTTTTATAGCCGGATCATCTGGAAATGCAATTGTCCACAAAACCTTTTTTACACTTTTTAAAAGGTCTTTGGCAGAGCTAATTTTATTCTTAAATTCACTCTGATCTTCAAATCCAAATCGAGTGTAAGGAGCTAATTCTGATGATTCCTTTAACATTTTAAGTTCCTTGTCTATGCGGTCTATCATTTTGTTAATTCTTTTACTCTTATCTCCTTTTTCAAGGATGCCATTTTCATCCTCTAATGTGTGCGCATAGGGAATATGCATTATGTCGTGCAAAAGAGCCGCTGCTCTTATAAGAGGAGTGTCTTGGTCTATTTGATTTAAGAACTTTTCCCTTTCGTCTTCTTTTATTGATGTTGAATGATTAGTGTTTTCCTTTATAGCGTCAATAAAGCGTTGGGATATATCCAAGCAGTCCAAACAATGGGCTCCTCTTGTATGTGTGGCAAAAGGGTATATTCGGTCGGCCAGTCCGAGTTGTTTTATGTTGTATAGTCGTTGAAAACATCTTGTGTTGATAAATAACAGTTCATGATCTTTTATTTTTATGTCTCTATTTGGAACTCTAAAATTTTTTCTTTTCATATAACCTCTCTCCTTTTTGGTAGTAAAGTTGCCAAACAAAATGGCAGATAACTTAAAGTAATTACATTATTACATCTATCCTGCCGATTTGGAATTTTATTCGTAGCCTTTACTTTTTTCAAAAGGGTGAGCCTGAACCGCCGCACGACCATGAGGTCGTACTTACTAAAATAGTTTCTGATTCTTCCTTAGACTGGAGTATTGTTGATAATTTTTCAGTAATCTCTTTTGAGGTTGGCACGCCTCCACCTGTGCGTCCATAGAAGTAAACTGGGCAACGGCCTTCGACTGCAAGCCGAACATCCTCAACCATCTGACCGGCGCTCATTTCAACGGTTAAAACGGCAGAGACTTTTTCAGAGATTCTACGAATTATGTCTTTGGGAAATGGCCACAGGGTAATAGGTCTGATGAGGCCAATCTTTAATCCCCCCATTCCCCCCTTTGCCAAAGGGGGGATTAAGGGGGGATTGTACTTAACTACTTCTTTACAGATGCGTGCAGAAGTCCCGTAAGCGATGAGTACGACATCTGCGTCCTCTAAATTGAGTCCCTCAAAACGCACCTCTAACTGTTCAATCTCTTGATACTTTTTTTGAAGTTTAGCGTTAAACGCCTCAAGGTCTCCCTTTACAGGATAGAAAGATTTGATGATGTTGCGTTTTCTGCCTTCGGCCCCTGTGAGCGCCCATTTTTTCGGTGGAAGATGGATTATGGGATGTTTAAGAAACTCAACAGGTTCTGTCATCTGTCCAATCTGGGCATCGCCTAATATCATCACCGGGTTTCTATATTTATCGGCAATATCGAAGGCATCATAGACGAGGTCTGCTATTTCTTGAACGGAACTGGGGGCTAAAACAATGGTGTGATAGTCACCGTGCCCACCACCCTTTACAGCCTGAAAGTAATCTGCCTGTGACGTAGAGATATCCCCGAGTCCTGGCCCGCCTCTCTGCACGTTAACAATAACACATGGCAACTCACTTCCTGCCAAATAAGATATGCCTTCCTGTTTCAAGCTGATGCCTGGACTTGATGAGGATGTCATTGTCCTTGCTCCGGCTGCAGCGCTGCCATAGACCATGTTAATTGCGGCTATTTCACTCTCTGCCTGGATGAATGTGCCACCTA
>JBHICB010000182.1:0-2751 GCA_046759365.1 Hydrothermarchaeales archaeon (SeqCode) | reverse complement strand
TTGTTTTATTAGCCAAAAGTCAAGGGGTAGCGGGGGAGAGAGTAAAAGATCCTATAGCCTTATCTGGGGCCCTTAAAAGGGGTATTGAGACCACTAAGGCAGGACAACCTTACCTCATCGAAGTTAATACTGCCAGGGTGGGGCCGGGGGCGGCATCTACCTGGCACCCTGGATTCTCTCTATCAGCTATCAGAAAAAAGAAGGTCTAAAAAAGGAAGCTCAGACTACTGGAAAATTTGACACAAAATTGCTCATTGGGCATAGGGATTTGCCCCTTTATCGTTCTTCCACCTGATATTTGATTTGGAAACCAAACTTATCAAGGGTTGTCGGATTCAAGGAATTAAGGTGCTCACAGAGTTTCGGAGCAATCTTTTGAATCTGTTTATCATTGAAGTATCCAATGGTCACATATAATGTATTATAGCTGAGTTTAAGCCTGGCTCCCCTTTTTGTTATCTGTTTGATGATGTCATAGGTATTGACTGAAGAGTCATCATTATTCGACATGGTAGAACGATTGATAAATTGCATCAGGTAGCGTTGCAGATTGTAGGCTGTTATCTTCACAGAATCCAGGATAGCCTTTTTCTCAAGGTCAAGTTCTTTTAGATGCTGATGGAGGTATGCCTCTTTGAGGCTGATTTTCTTGGGGGTATCCCCTCTCCTTTTCATCCAGCGCTTCTTTTGGGCTTGGAGGGAGTGGATTTTACGGATAAGCCTTTGATTCTTTTCCTCCAGTCGAGAGAGGGTCTGCTGCTTTAAGTTGCTCTGATTGGTTTTATGCCCTAACTGAGCGGTGGCCTTGGTGAGCAAGGCATTGATCTTCTTTATGGTCTTGCTGATTCTGTCATACTGGGGATTCTTTATAAGGGGAGCCGATTCAATCTCTTTTGTATCGTATCCTGGGTGGTAGTCCAGGAAATAGTCTTTCTTCATAAGCTTAAAGAAGTTCTCCTGGCCCCAGCGGTTTATCATGAGGGTGGCAATCTCCTTTTTATCTCGGAGGCGGTCGTTGGTAAGGATAGCTATCCTTTTCTTTGATCCTAGGACAAGAAGGATGATGGCTCGAATGGGGCCGTATCTTCCTATGTGAATCTCGATCTCAGCAAGTTTTACCTTGATCCTCTTGGTCTTTAAAGGGATGAGGGAGAGTTTAAAGAGCCCTTCGTCTGGTTTTCTTATCTCATCGCCGATAGAGAAGGAGTTTTCTTCTGCCCAGGTGATGAAGGTAATATCTGGATAATCATCTCTTAGTCTGATAAAAAGCTCCTGACTGAAACCACCCCTATCAAAGATAAGGGTAAGGGGTTTATCGGTGATATTTCTCATTAAGGGTATCATCTCATAGATGGCATGGATCAGATCTACAGAAGGTGGGCGGATGATAAAGCATAAAGGGTTTTGCTCTTTGTCATTGGCAAAATACTGGATATTGCCCTTGATGGCAAATCGCCTCAGGCTATACCACGACTTTAAGGTAGGTTCAAAACCGAAGTAGGGGAGGAAATGACCATCGATATACAGGACACCCAGAGAGGCTAAACGGTGTTCGATAAACTTCTGACATAACCGAAAGACGAGTTCTTCACTTTTTGCCTTAGAGCTAAAATCAGAAAGGGCCTCTCTTAGACTCCTCACTGAGGCAAGACAGTTTCTCCCGATGAGGGGACCAAACTCCTCTTTATGGGCGGTATTGAGAGATTCAATGGATGGAAAACCCAAAAAGACCACATGGAAGAAGGTAAGCCAAACCTGGACAGAAGAGATATATTTATTATCCCGTATACCATAAATAGAGAGATATGGCTCAAGCAGACCGAATCGAGAGATCAAAGGGGTATAGATAAAGGAGGCACCGTAGGGAGAAAAGAATCCCTTCTTCAATCGTTTGATATAGAGTTCATCAGCTCTTGTCCAGCTTTGAGGGTCCTCTTTTGGTTTTACATATCCCGCTATGGTGGCAAAAGGATAAAAGTTGAATTTAAGTTGGCGCTCATCTATAATGCCTTTAAATGGTTCTGTAAGCGGTTTCCCACCTTTTACTTTAAAACCACACTGCTCTAATATACGGCCTACAGAACGGTGGTCAATCGATATGGAGAGTTTGTGACTTATATATCTGGCAATCTCATTTTCACTGGCAGTAGAGTGCTTAAAATAATAAGCAAGTACCTCTCTAACAACATGGGGGGTAATCTTTCTTGCTTTATCTAAGGCAGGTTTTTCGTAGAGGATCCCTTTTAACCCCTGACTTAAGAATCGTCTCTTGTAGTTTTTTACTGTCTTTAGATTGACCTTGAAGTAATGAGCCAGTTCCTTTTGAGTAGCAAGGCTGTTTCGGCTAAGTTGAGCAATTAGATATCGCTCTGACTCGGCATCCGATGGGCTATAAGCGAATATGGGATAGTTTGTCACGATTAATACCTTCAAACCATCTTGATCAATTAATTTGATGTCAGGGTTTATGACAACAGATCTTTTTCCTTTTGCTTTATCAGATGGTTTATCAAAATCAAATAGCGATAAGTTTTTCATAATCCCTCCTCTCTGAATTTGGATAATATATGTTACCCTATCAAAGAGGAGAGGGGCAAGGAGTTATGCCCACCTCAAATTTGGCCGTAAACCCTTGTTTTTATAGCCTTTTTTGGCATTTTGACAATAAAAGCTGAATCCAAATTTCCAGATGTCTGAACTTATTGATATTTAATGATTTCTCTGTGTACTCTGTGGTGAAGTTTTGACAAT
>JBHICB010000181.1:0-2783 GCA_046759365.1 Hydrothermarchaeales archaeon (SeqCode) | reverse complement strand
CCCCAAAAAATGGGATTCCATAAGCCAATTCACACACCTTCTCAAGTGGCAATTACTATTGTTATCCCGTTAATCGGAGCTTTTATGTTTGTATCTATAATCGGATTTGTAATTTCCTATGCAGGCTATTATCTCTCGTCATACTATCTGGGCAGTATGGGATTCCTGATATTCCTACCACTATACCTCTATTTTTACGACCTCTATGAGGATTCAATGTTTGACCCTCGCGAATTTGTGGAAGATGAATCTAAAAATGACGTGATAATAGATACACTCGAGCGCAAATTGATCATTCATGATACGCATGTAAAAGAGGATTTTGCCATCGCGTTTGAAGATATAACCGATTTTGAAGTGAGGATCGATGTATCTGTGGATGAAGGTGTAAAGACCACCTGGGCAGCATGGGTTTACGACCAGGAAGAAAGTCATCTATTGGGGGTATCCGACTGGAAGGAAGATCTAGAAGATCTCATCGAAAAGATAAAGTCATTTTTAGAGGTTGAGACACCTGATGAAGAGGCAATAAATCTATACGGAGAATCGTATGAAGTTTTAGGTGTAGATCCGGGAGCATCTGTTATGGAAATCAAAAAGGCATATAGGGAGCTTGCCAAGAGGTACCATCCCGATATCGGTGGGGATGATGAAACATTCAAAAGAATAAATGAAGCTTATCAATCGCTAATTGAAGTAAGGTGATAAGCCGAGACCATATTACTTACTTGTAGTGGCATAGGCCAGGTCTTTTTTTAAGGGATAAAATCCCTCCCCCTCTTTCCTCTTTATCTAGCTTGCCCCTATCCTGAACATCTTTGTAGAGCATACAGGGCAGGTTCCCTTGGTAGCGGGCTTGCCATTTTTCATCGTTATCTTTTCGGGGTCTTTCATTTCCCTTTTTGCTTTGCACTTTACACAATATGCGGTCGTCATAATATCACCTCTTTTTGTTAAATAACAAGATTTATGCAATGCTAAGTTCTATACACTTATAAATCTTGCGGATTTTTGGGCATTTTCTAGAGTTAAAAAGTCAATTAATTCTATTTTTGACTACTCCTTTTTTAATGCCCATCAATCTTACAAAAATCCGCGATAAGAAGAGAAGATATATTATCTCGAATATCAAAACCGCTATTTTCAACAAAGGCCCAATGAAAGGCAGATGCAGTGTGTATCGGGAGTAAACGGAGAGGATGTAGACAATGGTTTCAGTTCCAATAACCGGCCATAAAAACACCATTAAAAGATAGTAGTTGTAACTGATCTTCGGTATCCTAATGAAATTGTCAACAAAAGTGAAAGTCCCCGTAACATATATGAATCCCGCCATTAAGGCTAAGATGACAGTAAAGTACACTTCTGCTCTGTTTTCAAGTAATGCTTTTTTTGTAGAATCAATAGCGTAATCTACCTCCATCCTTGCCATAAGGTATCCAATGTAAAGAAAATAGGCTCCCAGAAATAGGAATATTGCCCCGAATATTGGGTTTGAATTGATTTGATCCATACCATAACTGCCACTGACGACCCCAAGTAAAAAGAGTAGGGCAGAAATTATCCGCAAAAGCCACTTCAATATTGAACGATTTTCGGCCATTTTCCTTCATTATCAAACATTTGTCAATCTAAAACTATACTAATTATCCTAAAAGTATATTATTGATCCCGTTAGGAAAAGCTGTTTTTATTACCGTCTTCGAAATACCGGGGATTATAGAAGGGATGGAATGTTAGAAGAGAATCGTAAAAAACTCTTGATTGTCCTAACTGTTATTGTTTTGATGATAGTTTGGGTAAAAAATCCGTTCAAAGGCACAAGTGTATCCACAAAGGGAGAGACTGTGGGCATAATACCCTCCGATAAGGATGTTGGAGCCGATATAGGTGAGTTAGCGCCAAATTTTGTCCTTGAAACTCTGAATGGAGAAGTGATAAGGCTTAGCGACTATAAGGGCGAAAAGGCGGTTTTGATAAATTTCTGGGCCACATGGTGTCCTTTTTGCTTGGACGAGATGCCAATGATAGAGACCAAGGTCTCCGAAGTGGGGGATGAGTTCGTGGTGTTGTATGTAAATCTCCAAGAGACTGATATCAAAACCATAGGAGAATTCGCCGAGAAGGCGGGGATAACACCTCCCAACTATGTATTACTCGACCCAACAGGAGAGATCAAAGATGCATACAAGGTAAGGACCCAGCCAACGAGCTATTTCGTGGATAATAATGGCGTCATAGTCGACAAAAAATTTGGACCATTGATAGAGGAAGAACTAGAAGAGAAGATCCATAAAACCTTGGAAGTTAAGGTATCCGAAAAGACTATTCGTTCAAAAATGGAGGAGGAGATAAAGGTAACTGAGGATGGAGTAAGATACATTGTTCACCCCAGCAAACTTGTTTCAGGAGGACCTCCAAAGGACGGAATCCCTTCCATAGATAATCCGAAGTTCATTTCCATAAAAGAAGCAGATAAATTCCTGGATGATGACGAGCTTGTCGTGGGAATCAATTTCAAAGGTGTAAAGCGGGCCTATCCGCTTCAGATAATGGTGTACCATGAGGTAGTCAATGATATTATAAACGACGACCCTTTGCTTATCACCTACTGCCCGCTTTGCGGCACAGGTATTGCCTTCAAGAGAACTATAGATGGGGAAGCCGTGGAATTTGGGGTCTCAGGCAAACTCTACAACTCTGATCTGGTTTTGTACGACAGAAAGACAGATTCCTACTGGGATCAGATTACTGGAAGAGCCATAATAGGCGAACTCGTTGGA
>JBHICB010000180.1:0-2808 GCA_046759365.1 Hydrothermarchaeales archaeon (SeqCode) | reverse complement strand
CTTCATGCTCAACACACTCAAATATCAGCGTTCGTTTACGAATGTAGGGGGGATGCCTTGCTGAATAAAGTTTGGTCTTGTTTTTTCTTTATAGATACCTATTTCTCAATAGGCGTTTCTTCAACTGGTTTCTCTTCAATTATCCCTTCTTCCTCAGTTGTTTCCTCTTCAACTGGTTCCTCCTCTTCGATCTCTTCTTCCTCTGTGGGTTCATATCTATAGATGGCTATATTCGCCGAAAGCATGTGATCATCAATCTCGCCGTTTTTTAGTATATCAACAACATCTTGTATTGGCTCCTTCCCTGCTGATAGTATAGTCAATGCCTTCCTAAAGCTTTTCGAGCTAAGATGTATGAGCACTGTGCTCTCCTTGTCGAAGGTCCCGACGCCAGTGACTTCTATGCTATCGTTTGTCAGATAGACTCCTTCCAAGCCCCTGTCACCCTCTTCAAAGTCCTCAAAATAACCCAAGTAGAGCATATCTTTTCGCTTGTCCAAATCTGTTATTCCAGCCTCCATCCCACGAGTAGAGAATATACTCCTGGCGGAAATAGCTTCATCTATCAAGCTTGTATTTGAGTAGACTATGTCAAGTGGGGAGTCTAATATGTATGGGAAATCATCAAGGGTGTGCGCCCTCTTCGATTCAAGCATAAAATTAGCAATGTTTAGGATGAGCCTTTCGTTATCCAAGGCCCTATTGTGGGGCTCTGTCATGAAGGTCAAATCGCTTAAAGCCAACACATTATCCCCTGCCATAGATACGGCCGCATATCTGCCATCCCCCTCCATTGAGGATCGAGTCCCTTCATTTGCATATGCTATTCCCTTCTCTGAGCTTATCGATGATGAAGCATAGAATATCACCTTCTTGAGATCCTCAGTCACAGGATTTGAGGAGAATTGGTCCAAGATTATATACTTAAAATTCCCTCCATGCTCTTCCATATTATAAAGGTAGTCGTTTTTAAAAATTATACCCAGATTGGCCGAGAGGGAATTAATCTTGTCCTCTCTTGCAGGGTCGGATATAAGTATAAGCCTGCCTTTTTTCTCCAGAAATCTGTTTATCTGGTTATTCTCATCAGTTGTGTATGCCTTGGCGGGTGATATAACTACAAATGTGTCTGCATATTTTAGCTTATTTTGCAAGGAATCATCATCTAAAAAATCAAAAGCCAGGCCCATCTCGCTTAACTTTGATAGCAGAGGATTGATCTCCTCCTGTGAAAAATCATTATCATGGACTTTGTCAAAAACAGCCCTGCCTTTACCTCTTAAAACAGGAGTCACAATCTCCCCTGTGAAGAACGACTCCACTGTGATATCAGCTGTCTCATGGGGCTTGACCTCTATCGGTTTGTAAATGCCCTTATAATAGTATGCTGTAAGCCCTCCAAAGGTTAAGAGAGCCACAAATATTGTAATTAAGATCTTTTTCAATCTATCACCCAAAATTCCTGTAAATAAAATAATGGACTGGAACCGTGTTGGTCTCATTTAAGACTGACTCATTTACCATAAAGACCGGTAGCTGCGTTAGTGAAATTCCTAGCTCATCGTTGATGTTCAAAAGCTTGTAATTTCTAATTCCTGCCAGTTCAGCGCCCCTGTCGTAAGCATCCTCGTTGGAACCGATCTCATCGATAAGACCAAGTTTAATAGCATCCATTCCAACGAATATCTCTGCCTGGGAGAGCCTTGCTTTTGTCATCTTCAACTTGTCGCCCCTCTGGGTCATGACCGCCCTTACGAAACTCTCTTTAATCTCCTCTCCCTGTCTGGTATATCCCTCCCGGGATGACCCCATATCCTTGAATGGGCCTGTCGTAATCGTATTTTCATCCAGCCTTTCTGGCCTTGGAAGACTCACCCTTACACCGATGCTCCCAACGTTTGATCCGGGCTTTGTGATTATGTGGTCTGCAGCAACCGAGATGTAATAAGCACCAGAAGCACCGATCTGATTTATCGACGCAACAACGGGCTTCTTGCTTCTCAACTTGAGAACGTTTAAATAAATCTCCTCGCTGGCACTGGCCTCACCACCAGGACTGTTGACCTCCAAAACCACAGTCTTTATATCCCTCTCCTCCCCGGCATATCTCAACATCTCGTTGATCTTGTCCGCCGTCTCTTTTTCCATTATGGCACCATTTATCTCGATGACACCGACCTTTGGGACTTTAATTAAGGTTACGAAAAATATGTATCCGATCAACACCCCAACTACTACTAAAAAAACGGGTGAAGTCCCTGCATCTTTTATTTTTTCAAGAATTTCCATGGAGTATTCTTATGTGTCAATATATTATAAATAGATTATATCATTCTGCTTTTCAACAAGGTGTAATGAACAGGTTTATATATCACCCGAAATTACAACAAAACGGTGACTGAATTTGAGAAAATTCCAGTGGATTTTTGTCCTAATAATTGTCCTTTTTATTTGTTCATTTTCTGTTAATTCAGTCTTTGCTGGACCTGCTGCCGATAATTCCTTGGATTTAAATGTTCATAATAAAGGCGAGAATGTAGGAATTTCTTTTTTTACAGGATATCGTCCTCAAACAGAATCTTACAGAGCAACATTGCGTTTAGGCGGCGCAAATACCGAAATTACAATTGATGCTTCGATTAATAAAAGTATAGTTAATTCTTGGTTATATATTTACACTGGTGGTTATGACTCAGAAACTTTCTCTACCATTAGAGTTAATGGTAATATAGTTAGTGGCAACGAACACTTAATCCCTGTTGGAGAGGATAAAAAACGCTGGCTCGATCTTCCTGGGGGAGTACACGC
>JBHICB010000179.1:0-2829 GCA_046759365.1 Hydrothermarchaeales archaeon (SeqCode) | reverse complement strand
CCCTACATTCGTAAACGGACGCTGATATTTGAGTGTGTTGAGCATGAAGGCCAGGATATCTTTTGTTTATGAAAATGAAGAGACAGCAGAGATGGTTGCAACCCTGTTACAACTTGACAACGAGATCGCGCCGAGGAACCTAAAAATAGTAACTAAAAATGAAGGCACCAATGTAATCACAGACTTAAAACATAAAAAACTCAATACTTTCTTTGCAACCATCGATGACCTGATTTTTTCAACTAAGATAGTCGAGGATGTCTTGGGGATTTGATAGCTCTTTAAAAGTTATCTATCCGTTGACCTGATTCATTATTTGGTATTTTTTCCATAAATATTTTGAATGGTAATAATGGGAAAGATTATAGGTGAGGAGATGACAGATGTTGTAACTATCGATAAAACGGGGAGGCTTGTTATACCCAAGGAAATGCGCGATGAACTGGATATAACCGAGGGTACCAAGTTTTTGGTGACGTCCGGTAAAGGTGGTAGATTACTGCTTCAAAAGTTTGACCTAAACGAGATAGCTTCAAAGTTGGAAGAAGAGATGATGAACGTGGACATTGATGCCATTGTAGCCAGGGTAAAAAAGGATATAAATAAGAAGGTAAGGGGTAGGTACCCTGAGGCTTTTGATTGACACCAATGTCTTCATATCGGCTGTGAAGAAACCGAGGGGAGACACACTACAGCTTCTTTTAAGGATTATCGATGACCCAGAAATAGAGCTTGTGGGCAATGACCTTCTGCTAGAGGAGATGGTACGTTATGGACGACTCTTCAAATCTGAGACGGCCCTTTTGATCATGGGTTCGATTATCAATAAGATGGGGATTGTCCGGGTCAAAGATAATTACATAAAAGCCTGCAGGCCTTATATTTCAGCTCAAAGCCTGATAGATATTATGCATGCTGCTACCTGTCTTCAGACTGATTCCATACTCGTCACAAATGACAAGGACTTTAATGATATCAAGGACAGAGGTATAATTCAGATTTGGAATATTGCAGAGGCTTTAAAGAGCCTTAGAAAATGATATTTATGCCCTATCTGATTTGACCCCCCTCCTGTAGGTTAGGTCTGGAAATGTTCAACAATCAACTGATCCTTTAGGGACACCCTAAAAAAATTGGGATAAATGAGATCTAAAATTTTATATATCTCGCTCCATAACCTCATCTGCGATTTTTATGGATTATGATATAATCATTGTAGGCGGCGGGCCGGTTGGGCTTATCACATCCAAAGAGATAGCAAAAGAAGGCTTTAAAGTAGCAGTTATAGAAGAGCATCAGGATATCGGTTATCCGGTCCAATGCTCAGGTCTTTTCAGTGTCTCAGGACTTAAGAAATTGGACTTAGACCTTCCAGATGAAATCATTGCTAACACCATAAGAGGGGGCAGGTTTTATTCGCCCAACGGCACCGAGTTTGAGGCATGCTCACAGGTTGACAGGGCCAGGGTTGTAGAAAGAAAGATGTTCGACAAATATCTGGCAAAAGAGACAATTCGTGCCGGTGCAGAAGTAAAGCTTAAATCTCGGGTTTTAGGGACCAAAATTGAGGATAACTGCACAATTAAAGTAAACTCTTTTGGAAAGGATTTGAACCTGAAATCACATCTCCTAATAGGGGCTGATGGCGTCAGATCAAACATTGCACGTTGGAATGAGTTGAAAACACCCATAAAGATGGTTGCAGCCGCACAAGTCGAGGTTGCAAAGGCGGATGTAGAGGAAGACATTGCTGAGCTCTATTTCGGCAGAAAATATGCTCCCAACTTCTATGCATGGATACTGCCCAAAGGAGAAGTCTTTGAGGTGGGGATAGGGGCAAGAAAGCCGGAGACCACCCCTACGAAATATCTGAAAAGGTTCATGGAAACTCACCCTATTGCGTCTAAAAAAATTGATAGCAGGGGCATAGTCGAGTTTAATATGGGGGCCTTGCCTGTGGACACACCAAAAGATACAGTTTCCGATAGATTGATGATCGTAGGTGACGCTGCAGGGCAGACGAAAGCCAGTACAGGTGGAGGTGTCATAACTGGCAGCATATGTGGTATGATTGCTGCAAAGGCTAGCATAAAGGCCCTAGAGCAAGGGGACTTTTCAAAAGAATTTCTAAAAAGGAATTATGAAGGGGAGTGGAAAAAGGAGCTGGGACTTGAGCTGGAGGCGCATGCATTCCTTAGACGTTTCTTTGATTCCATGAGCGACTCACAAGTCGATGAATTATTCATAATTGCAAAGGAGGAAGGAGTGGACAAGATGATGACCAAATATCAGGACACAGATCGGCCAAGTAAATTTGTCAAAAAGATGCTTAAAAATGAGAGGCTGCTTGAATGGATACAGGGTATTCTTGATGTGGGAAAGACCCTTAAATGGTAATACTATTCTATGATTTCAATTATCTGCCCCTTTTTTAGTACCATATCTTTTGATGGAAATCTCTCTTTTCCGTCTTCAATGACCTTTATTATAGCAATATCTAATTCTCCCACTTTTTTTCCATCCAACTTTGAATCGACCTTTACAAATCCCCTCTTCCAGAACCCTTTTGTAAAGTCAGAAGCTTCTATCTTTAACCAACCTTTCTCTTCAAAATTTTTCAATATTTTAACTATACTCTCGCCTGTGGTTCCGTCCCCGAAAGGATTCTTCGCTTTCTGCATCTTTTCGTAAACTTCGGTATCGGTCAAAACAAGTTTTACAGCATCAAGAATAGATGCGGTGTCTGTTCCTGCCAGAATGTTTCCTCCAGCTTCTACGGTCTCAGGTCTTTCCGTATTCATCCTCAAGGTTATACAGGGCACATTTAGG
>JBHICB010000178.1:0-2833 GCA_046759365.1 Hydrothermarchaeales archaeon (SeqCode) | reverse complement strand
AGGAAAAGAAACAGATTCCGAATACGCCAAATATAAAAAATTCAGGGAGGAGTACCACACCTCCACAATGAAAAAAGTCACCCAGAGGCTTGCCCATGGCAGACGATGACAGAATAAGAGACAAATTAGATGAGCTTTTAAGATATCTGGAGGAGCTGGAGGAGGATCTTCCACCGAAAAGAGAAGAGTACATGGACAAAAGGACTGTCAGAAGGTCTTGTGAAAGAACCTTTCAGCTTGCATCTGAGGAACTATTGGATATCTGCAACATAATAATATCTGAAAACAGGCTGCCTGTTCCAAAAGACAACAAGGATTCCATAGAAAAACTGGCAGAATCTCATATCATCTCAGGAGAATTATCCTCAAAGCTCCAGGATATGGTGGGGTTCAGGAATCTTTTAGTGCACAGCTATGGTAAGGTAGACGATTCTATGGCCTATGATTATCTTAAAAATGAAACCACCGATCTATTTGAATTTATCGAAGCTTTAGAGAGATTCCTCCTAAAAAAGGCTTAACACGCGCAGTCGGCCATAGAGGAACCAAACAACCATCTCTCAAGCTTTTAATAACAGTTAGAGTATCCTAATAATTTTCCCGTCTTTTTAAAAAAAATCCTCCTACAAATACCAAAAAAAGCAGGGAAATGATCCATAAAAGACCAACTTCCCCCACGATAGGGAGATTAGTTGACTTCCTATTTTCACATGATCCTGGCAATGTCCTTGACCTTGTCGTAATCGCTATCAAAAGACAAAATTCTTCTAACGCTGTGGTCTTCCATCACCACAAGAGACACAGCGTCCGCAAGGGATAGGGTGCCATCATAGGTCAAATAAACTTCCATTGCACGATCCAACATCTTTTTGTCCGCATATACCACGCGGCAGTTGTCTAGAATGTAATCGTATACTGCCCGCCCCTCTTTGCCACCACTAATGGCTCCGACAGAAGTAACGCTCTCCGAAACCACAAGATCAGATACTATTAAATCTTCATCCAATTTATCGTAAATTTTCTTGGCCCTTTCATGCCATTGATCTTTTTTTCTAGCAACGGCGATAAAATATGAGGAATCTACAAAGATCATAGCTGGCCCCTCTGGGCCTTCTTCTTTAAAGCCACCGCGTCGGCCTCAAAAACGTCGTCGGACACGATCCCCATAATGTCCTCTATGGTTGTCTTTTTTTTAGGTTTCACCACGACTTCGCCGTCCCTATCCTCCCAGAGGAGGCTGTCTCCTTGCTTTAAGCCAAACTTCCCTCTAATCTCCTTCGGCACGACTGTCTGATAACCCTTCGATATTTTTGTTTTCATGATTATCTCACCTATCAATATATATTATTGTTCACAACGAACAAATTTATTTTTAAAAATTATAGATACAAGAACTCAACCACGACAAGCCGGAACCAAACATACACCGCTTTCAAGACAACACAATAAAAATTCTTGCAAAAAAAAACACAAATCAGAGCTTATAAATAAACAAAAGGCACAGTATAAACATCACAGCCGTTGATCATAGACCTGTCAAGCAACCCCAGATTCAGGATAAAACCCCTGGAGGGACGGTAATGCTGGATAAAGCTCCTGAAAGACCGCGTTATCTTCGGCGTTGTCTTCACTTCCACAGGGATCACAGCCCCCTCATTCTCTATGATAAAATCAACCTCTGTTTTAGCCGTGGTGCGCCAATACCTTACAGTGTAGAGCCTCTTAAGCTCGTTGTGAACAAAGTTTTCATACAGGGCGTCGATAGAAATGTTTTCGAAATTTCCCTGCAGATAATTTTTCAGCCCGTAATCAACAAAATAGATCTTAGGGTTTTTCCGCAACTCATTTAACAAATTCCTATGGAAAGGCCTGACAATAAACACCACAAAGGAATCTTCCAACAATGGCAGGACACTCCGGATCTCATGATACTTCAGCCCTGTGTTTTCAGCCAGAGTCTGATATGTCAAAACGTTGCCTGAAATTATGGAAAGAGCCTTTAGCAGTTTAACAACCTTCTCCCTATACTTTATCCCATATAAAGAGACAATGTCTTTTTCGATGTAGGTAATGAAAAGGTTTCTCAAAAGCTCTTTCTTCTTGGCACGGTTTTTTTCCAAGACAACCCGGGGGTACGAGCCAAAGGTCAAGTACTCTAAAAGGTGCCGGTTCAAATCTTCAAGAAAAACAGTTTTCTTAACACCAAATCTCTTCTTAACCAAATCAATCTTGACCTTACCATGGAGCGCCTCGTATTCTCTCCCTTTGCTCCTTAAAAATTCTGAAAAGCTAAACGGATGCAGGTCAAAGAACAGCGCCCTTCCAACAAGATATGATCCCAGGTTTGTCAAATCAAATGATGATGAACCAGTTATTATTAATTTTGTGTTACTGAAAGAATCATACAAAAGCTTCAGACTTTTTCCCACATCCTTTATGTACTGAACCTCATCCATCAAGAAATAGTGCTTCTCATTGGAAACGAGATAAAACTCTACAAATTCCTTAGGATCTTCCTCAAATCTCAGCCTTACTAGGTCATCCTCAAGGTTTAGATTGTGTATGTTTTCTTTTTCAACACCTCTGCCTGTAAGCATCTCTTCTATCTTTGTAAGAAGCGTGGTTTTTCCACTCTGTCTAGGACCCCTAATCACTATTATCTCACGGTCTTCAATCCAGTTTTTAATCTCGGATTCTATGTCTCTTTTTATATAAACCATACTTGAGATTTCACCTTAAACCTTTATAAAGTTTTACCTTTTATTAGAAATAACTAAGTTATTTTAAAAATATATTTTATTATTCAACAGTATATCCAAGGGTTGCACCACAC
>JBHICB010000177.1:0-2836 GCA_046759365.1 Hydrothermarchaeales archaeon (SeqCode) | reverse complement strand
CTTGTTGCAAACGAAATGCGCAGAAGGAGGGTGGGCGAAGTAGTAACTTATGTTGTAAACAGGAATATCAACTTCACCAATGTCTGCATTGGAAACTGCAGGTTCTGCGCCTTCAGACGAGGGATAAATGACAAAGAGGCCTATTTTTTAAACATAGAAGATATCACCAAAAGAGCCAAGGTTGCCGAAGCTGCCGGTGCAAGCGAGGTCTGCATCCAAGGAGGGCTACATCCGGATATTGATTCCAGCTTTTATTCAGACATGCTCGTAGCCATCAAAAAGGCAACGGAACTGCACATTCATGCCTTCTCACCTATGGAGATATGCTATATTGCCGAGAAAAGTGGTTTGGGCATAAAGGAGACCCTTAAGACGCTAAAAGAGGCTGGGCTTGATTCGATTCCTGGGACTGCTGCTGAGATACTCGATGATGCTGTTCGGGAGAGGATATGTCCGCACAAGATAAAGACAGATGAGTGGAAGGAGATAATCACTACTGCACACAAATTAGGCATCCCGACAACGGCAACTATGATGTACGGCCATGTGGAGACTTCTGAGGATCAGATTCGGCACCTTAAAATATTAAGGGATATCCAGGATGAGACTGGAGGCTTTACAGAATTTGTTCCCCTCTCCTTTGTACACTTTAACGCCCCCCTCTATAAAGAGGGCAAAAGCAAAAGTGGGGCCACAGGCTACGAGGACCTCAGGGTCTATGTAATCTCACGGATATTCCTGGATAACTTCGATAACCTCCAGGCCTCTTGGGTAAAGCTGGGTAGAAAGCTCTCGCAACTGATGCTCAATTTCGGGGCCAACGACCTTGGAGGCACGCTTATGGAAGAGAATATCTCGCGCTCCGCAGGTATGAATGTGGAAATGATGGAGCAATCAGAGCTGGAGAGGATGATTGTTGATGTCAACAGAGTGCCAAAGGAGAGGGATACACTTTACAATTTGAAAGACTAACCTCCATTGTTAGAAGTTCAATATTTAATTCCGTTGCCTCCATCCTTTATCCTCCTTTTTTGACACCTCCTCGGGGCTTAGTTCAAAATCTTTATAAATAACCTGGTCATTAATTTCTCAGGTGGTTTACATATATAATGGCATTCCCCATGTGACGGAGGTATTGTTTTGGATTCTCTAGCGTATGTAGGAACGCCCTGTCAGATTCAAGCGATAAGGAAGGCAGATGTCTTTCAAGGCGATTCAAACAAGGACTGGCCAGGAAATGCGAAGCTTCTCATTGGTCTTTTTTGCAGGGAGAACTGGTCTTATACTTGTATAAGGGCCTTGGTTGAGGACGATTACGGCGTGAAATTGGATGATATTAAAAAGTTCGACATCAAGCGAAATAAGCTCATCGGCTACAAGAAGGATGGCAGCAGTGTCGAAATCCCGTTGCCAAAGTCCAAGCCCTATGTTAGGATCAACTGTCAGGTCTGTTTAGATTTTAGCTCTGAGATGGCCGACATAAGCGTGGGGGCGGTAGGCACTCCCATGGGCTGGTCGGCTGTAGTTGTGCGGACCAAGGCCGGCGCCGATCTCTTGGATGGCGCTGAAAAAGCTGGCGTTGTTGAGGTCAGGCCCATAGAAGAGATGAAGCCTGGTATTGGTCTTATACAGAAGCTGTGCAGAGGAAAGAGGGATGAGAACCTTGAGGAGGCAAAAGACAGAGAAGATCAAGGGATCAGAGTCCTGCACGTCGCAACAAAGGACGAGAAGGATGAAACAAAGCTTAAGAAGATGGCTGATGGCAAGCAGTTTGTAGACCTTGAGTATGATGTCATTGATACAGGTCTCTGCGTAACCTGTGGCATGTGTGAGGCGGTCTGTCCAATCGACATAATTTCGATAAAAGATGAAAGGCCTGAGCGGGTTGGCGAAGAGAAAGAGGGTTGCAACGAATGCTATCTTACCTGCCCAAGGACCTTTTTACCTCTTAATATTATAGAAGATAAAATAGGATTTAACGGAGCAGCTCAAGATGATCTTATCGGGAAGTATAGTAGGACAGTGGGAGTGAGAGCAACAGATGAGAATATAAAAAGCAGAGGACAGGATGGGGGGGCTGTGACGGCCCTTCTTTCCTATGCCCTCGACTCTAAGATGGTCGATGGGGTTGTATCAGTTGTAGGCTCTGATGAGGAGGCCTGGAGGCCTTTGCCCTTTACTGCCCGAGAAAGCAGCGACCTTGTAAAAGCCAGCGGTACTATCTACTCCATGGTTGCTAATATAAAGGCTCTAAAGCAGGGCATTAAGAGAGAATGAAATCATGGTTAGGGTGGGAGTGGTAAAGACCGGCAACATCGGCTCTTCCCTGGTGCTAGAGTTTCTTTTCGATGAACGTGCTGATAGGGAGGATATTGACGTCGAGGTAGTAACAAGCGGTGCAAAGATGGGGGTTTCAGAGGGAGAGAAGGTTGCCAAGAAAATCTTGGATTTCAAGCCTGATCTTATTCTTTATTCTACTCCTAATCCCTCTGCCCCTGGGCCGATGAAGGTTATTGACCTTTTGACCGGGAAGAATGCCATTGTCTTCGGAGACTCTCCTGGGATAAAAATAAAGGAGAAACTGGAAGAGAAGGGATTGGGTTACTTCTTTGTTAAAGCAGACAGCATGATTGGTGCTAGAAGGGAGTTTTTGGACCCCACTGAGATGGCGATCTTTAACTCAGACATGCTTAAAGTTTTGGCGGTTACAGGTGTTTTGAGGCTGGTTCAGGAGGAGGTGGATGGGGTTATCGATGAAATTAAAAATGATATGTCTCCAAAACTTCCAAGGATCGTTGTCGATAAAGACGTTGCGCTTGCATATTCAGGGATTGAA
>JBHICB010000176.1:0-2839 GCA_046759365.1 Hydrothermarchaeales archaeon (SeqCode) | reverse complement strand
GCCAGGTGGACCATGGCATAGGTGCGGATATCAGACGGGGTGGAAAGCTTCAAACTTGAAAAGAGTTTTTCCACCTCTTCAGGTCTTAGAAACTTGGGCGGTTTGTGCTGGTCAAAAAGACGTGGACCGACTAGAAGGGGAGCGAAGTCTTTCTTGAGCATCCCTTTTTCGTAATAGAGATATTTTAAGAATCCCCTGAGAAAATAGCGGTAGACCCTTCGGGTAGCGTCCGTCACCTTAAAGGCTGCCATGAAGGCATCGAGGTGATCGATACTGATATTGCAAAGGGTGATGCTGTGTTTTTCAAGATACCGATGGAAACAGACCATTAGTCTTCTTACATTTCTGAGGTGATGAGATGAGGCTTTCAAGCCTTGTTCCTGGTAGAGCAGATACTGCTCATAGATATCAGGGAGAGGCGCCTTGGGTTTGAGAACCTTTATTATAGGCTGATCGATTCTGCCATGGGTAAAAAGGTATTCTGAAAGGGCGATGATAGCCCGTGGGGCGTTTTTAAATCCGCTATAGGCGCCAAAGGTTTCGAGGGTATCGAGTGTAAACATCTCTTCCCAGGCAATCTCCTTTTTGATGGCGAAGATGAGAAAGTCGATCAGGATCTGACGGTACCCCAGACTGGTGGGTTTTCCTCTATGCTCCTCCATTAATTTTATCCAATCCAGGTAATCCTGGATCGCTTCGCTCAACATTTTGCTGTCCTTATCGCCCATCTTCCGTCTCCCAGAAGGATTGTTGGATAAGGTTTCTCACCTGATGGCGATATTGTCTTCGATCCAAGTCAGGTGAAAGTCTTCTCGGCATAGCCTGCAGGGGTTTGGGGGGTAAATCGAGCACCTGGTACATCGTGCCGTCAAAATCGATCAGGTCCTTCTCTAGGAGGCCGCATCTGGCTTCCATATAGTCATCTGTAGGAAGTTGAAGCAAAGAACAGATCGCATCATCGGAGTAAAAGGAAAGCCCATAGCGATCAGAGACCAACACAAGGAAAAAATATAAAAGGATCTCTTTTTGCTCCAGGGCGGCCAAAAACCCATCCGTCAGAAAACGATGAGGGATAAAGCTAAAGCCTCCGGCAATGCGTCGGACCCGGTGGGGATTGATAATCTTCTTGCTGAGCATGGGGCTATACCTCCTTTCTCTTCCTAAAGAGGAGGCATAACCTTTTGAACGGCGATTGTCACCGGGCAAGTTCGGGGATAAAAGGATAACGATATGTGGTGATGCGATCCCGATTGGAGATAGCTGCCTCTATCACCCCCCTAAAAGCGGGTGGTTCATACCCGTAAGCCGTGCCTAGGGCTTCGAGAATACAAAAATTTTTAGCTGTACGTTTAAACATTTTCTTGCTTGTACTAGCAGCCTTTCTCAAGATTTCCCATACTTTCAAAAAAGTGTTAGTGGGTTTTTTCGAGATGTAAAACAATCGACGGATAAGCTCTGAGGGTTCAGCGATACCCGAAATCCATTTCAACCATCTGCCAACAGTTCTACGGGAACATTGGTGTTCATCGGCAACCGAAGTTAAGGTTGCATGGGAATCGAAAAGAAATTTGCTTGCCCCATGAGCTACGATGCAGAGTTGGTAATGACGCCTTGGCATGAGCCCGGGAGGCCTGAGAGTCCAGCTCTTCTTGCATTCAAGATTTGCACACTTTACTCGCTTGCACAGGATATCTATGAGGTAAACCACTTCATCTCCGATCAGTACACTGGCGGTCCGTTCTCTTTGTCCATTCCAGTAAATTCGAGAACCTTCGCAGAAGATACAACCGCTGGGTTTTTCAACTGTTTCAAAAAAACGATCCCATTGTTCCTTGAATTTCTCAACTGCTTTGTGTAAGTTCATAGCATCCCCCATAAGGAGTTCTCAGTTATGGCAAAAATAGGGCGTAATGCGCCCTGTCCTTGCGGCAGCGGTAAGAAATATAAGAAGTGCTGCCTTCCCCTGAAAAGTAGCTCAAGCCCTCAACAGGATAGCGGCATAGCATACTCAACAGCCGACCTTGATGATCTTGATATATTATCAAACACTGTGCCGGACCTCATCAAGAAAGGGCGGTTGGATGAGGCGGAAAAAGTAAGTCGGGATCTTTTGTCACGCTATCCCGATCAGATTGATGGTATTGATAGGCTGGCGGAAGTCTATGAGGCCCGGGGGAACAACAAAAAGGCTGCCGAATACTATCGAAAGGCCGCCGCTTTTGCCCAGAATAATCCCGGCTTTGATCAGGAAGGGATTGATTGGTATTTGTCCAAGGCCAAGCGCTTAGAATCTGAGGAATAATATGGAATAAGAGGAATTAGAAGGATTTCTTACAAAAGGAATTGAAGGAATAAAATGGGAGGATCTAAATACTCGCAACATAACTAATCTCGCAACATAACGATAAGAAATGTTAATCCCCCGGGCTGATCTGAAAAACGATCGCAAAAAATAGCTTTAAGTTTCGATTAATTTGGGTAATGTTAAATTCGCCAGACAATTAAAAATCTCTCAATCTGCGGTAAGCAGGTCGTCATTACGCGGTGAAAAGATAGAAGAGGAAAATCAATACAGTCTTATAGGAAACCATTAAAGCATAAAATCATAGGCGTCCCCCATTTCGTATGAAAGGAGTGATATCATGAATGACAGGAGAGACTTTTTAAAGAAAACAGTTTTGGTGGCCGGAGGGCTGGTTATTAGCAACTCGGCAAAATCCTTAGCTTCTCCCGGAAAATTTCCTGCTGGTGTTATCTATACTAAAGATAATCCCGGCAAATGGGCGAAGTTACCCCAGGCCTCAGGTCGATTCGGCGCTGGTGAAACTTGACATCCCCG
>JBHICB010000175.1:0-2849 GCA_046759365.1 Hydrothermarchaeales archaeon (SeqCode) | reverse complement strand
AGGAATTAAAGCGGCACGTAAATGAACAGGGTTATGATACACGTTGGGCGTCTGAAATAACCAATATTTCGGAAAAAATCATTATAACTCTGGCAGAAGAATATGCAAAGGCAAAACCAGCCGCTATTTTTACAAATGCCGGCATTGCCCACCACATCAACGCCTTTGACACCTTTAGAGTCTTACTTTTTCTAATCTCAATTACTGGAAACATCGGAAAACCAGGAGCAGGGGCAAACTTTACAAATAATGCAGGTATTTCTAAAAGTTTAGATAAAAAACTAAAAAACGATAGTTTATACAAAGAGAAATCTAAAAAGATTGTAAAAGGATTACCGTCACATCCAGATTATTTTGCGAAATCCATATTGCTGAATTCTCCCGTTCCGGAGGATAAATCAATCAAACCATATAGTCTTCGGTCCGTCTACTATGCCGGAAACATGTTGACCCAAAACGCCAATACTGAAGAGGTCGAGAGGGCATTAGCCTCTCCCACACTTGAGCTCTTTATCAAACCAGCCCTGTTCTGGGAGGAAGATTGTTATTATGCAGATTATATTTTACCCGTTAAAACACACCTTGAATCGGATGGCATAGGAGTTCGTCGTGACGACAGGGCTGCAAGATGGAAAAACGTGGTAATTGACGCCACAGATATTTATACAGACCCAGAGATTATTTCAGAGGATGAATTGTGGATTAGACTTGGTGAGGCCGTTAAATTGAAAGAGATTGAAAAGAAGGACGAACTGATAAAACACAATCGTTTCTGCCTTGATACATCTTTCTGGGAGAGGTATTTACCTTCGGATTGGAAAAACCAGCAAGGTGTTTGGAAGGAAATCGGAAAACAAAACCCATCATCAGCTCGCTTTAGTTATGAAAACATGAAAGGACGTACAGAACCCTTACACTGGCCCTGTCCTGATATTAAAGATAGCAATGGCAAACCTCATCCCGGAACGGGAATACTCTATACGGATGAAAAGGACGACCGAGGTTTTTGGTTAGAGACGAGTATCGGAAGTGGAAAATTTGAAAAAGGTGAAAAACATAAAAGATTCTGGACATCAGATGGAAAAGTCTTAATTTATACTAAGAACCTTGACAGAACATTACGTGGACTACAGCCAGATGAACCAGAGGAAACATTAAAAGACCTTTCAAACACAAAAACAGGCCACACGGCTTTGCCTAAATTTTATACCGATCCCATCTATCCTAACTTACCCACGATGTCATACACTAATAATAAATGGATAAAAAACCCTATTAAGACAAACAACATGACCATGCAGGCAGAGATTGTCAATGCGCCCTCAGATGAAAAAAATAGTAAATATCCATATCTTTTAATTACAGGCCGACCCACAGCCGTTCATTTCCATTCCTATTCTCATTGGATGTGGCATTCTGTACAAATGAATGCACATAGAACAATACAAATTAATCCTAAAACAGCGGATATTTTGAAAGTCAAAAAAAATGGTGAAAACGTAAAAATTGAAACCACGTGGGGCGTGATATCAGCCCCTGTTTTGATATGGGATGGGCTTGCAGATAACACTGTTTTCATTCCCATTGGGTTTGGTGATAAGCAGCAAGTGCACAAGGACACTCGTAAGCCAATTTATTCCAGCGTTAACATTTTAACAAACAATGAAATCTTTGATACGTTATCCTATCAGATGCCATATAAACTACACCGATGTATGATAAAGAATTTAGGTGATTGTAAAAGATTTGACACCAATTTATAATGGTGTCAATGGAACTCGAAACCTTTGACCCCATTGGTAAAAGATATCGCTGTAAAAGGTCTTCCTGTCAGTTCATGGAGGCGTACCTTCTCCTCCTGCTCCGCAATCGTCCCAGAAAAGAAATTCCCGCCAATCTCCAACCATCTCAAGAAAGGTAAGACCTTTAAAAGCACGCCATTGCAGACAGACATGTGCGCAGCCACATTGCTCAGTAAATATTGGAGATGGTAACAAAAGTAATCTCACTGATTTCACATCACAACTGAGGTGATAATAATGAAAAGGCGTCTACGCATTTCAGATTGGGTGATAGGGGGGTCTCTGCTTCTCACGCTCCTATGGGATGGGGTCTGTTCGCTTTTTGGCCCCGGCTGGATTGCGGCTTGTATAATCGTAGGGATAGACTGGCTCATCTTTATCGTGTACGTTCTCAGTTACCGAGATTATTTGGTTGGGAGGTTAATGCTCTTTGCAGTGGTGGCTGGGTGGGTGGAGTTACTGGCGGATAGGTGGCTGATAGTTGTAACCGAAACGCTTGTTTATCAACCGGGAGGCCCTTTTGTGGTAAATTCACCACTCTATATGCCATTCGCTTGGGGCGTGGTGCTGGTCCAGACGGCCTATGTAGGTTGGCGGATTTTAAAGTCCTTGGGACTGGTACCGGCGATCTTGCTTACCAGCTTGTTGGGAACAGCAACGATTCCCGTCTATGAGTGGTGGGCAAAGGGAGCTGTATGGTGGTACTACCGGTATGCTCGAATGTGGGGAGTGGTGCCCTTTTACATAATTTTGGGGGAGTTCTTGATTACCGGCGGGCTGGTACTGTTGTTGTATCTATTGGAAGAACGGCCCTGGTGGGTAGCATTGCTTTTTGGGGTAGTGCAAGGGCTATGGATCTGGGTCTGCTATGTTGTAGCTTTTGTCCTGATTGGATGAGACATCATCCCAATACAGATGGAAGCTAATCGATGAGACATGAAAAGGTGCTTGTAAGAGACCGGATTATAACGTTTAAGATTGATTCGGGGAATGAAAATTAGTATTATCCCTGAAATACTATGTATACAATATTGCAAAAATATTTTG
>JBHICB010000174.1:0-2893 GCA_046759365.1 Hydrothermarchaeales archaeon (SeqCode) | reverse complement strand
GCAACGGGCAATGAGTAGTATGGTCATATACACGGTAAGATCTTTAAAAAAATATTTTCGAGTTTTACGGATGCCCTTTAAAATGTTTTTCAGCACAAGATCGACTTGTTTGTCTGAAAACAAAAAGGGGATGATCATATTTTTGGGCAAACGTGAGATGTCTTCGACAGGATTTGTCATATAATCCCCTTTTCGCACCAGATGCCGGAAGAACATCCGGGTTGCAGAAAGTATGCTGTTAACGGATCGTGGTTCCAGTCTGAGATCTGCTCTGAGCTCAAGAAAAAACAACGGCTGTAAT
Organism: Hydrothermarchaeales archaeon (SeqCode); assembly: GCA_046759365.1. Classification (GTDB taxonomy): domain Archaea; phylum Hydrothermarchaeota; class Hydrothermarchaeia; order Hydrothermarchaeales; family SZUA-236; genus JAZFTJ01. Next base: position 2,592 of record JBHICB010000174.1, on the reverse strand, counting down.
CTCGTTGGCTCTTTTTTTCTCATGGCAAGATACCGGTCAAACGTCCTGAGAAGCGACGTCGTGGGATGCAATGAAAAGCCCAGTGATTGTCGATATAGAATGTATTTTTCAATTTCCGGCGCTAAAAAACTGTTAAAGGGTTTCATCAAAAAGAACCTCTCGCATCAGCTTTATATGAACATGAAGATATTGTTTTGTGGACTCGATACTGTCATGGCCCATCATCTCTTTGATTTCATAGATGGACAGCCCTGCTTGCAGAAGGTTTTGCGCATAGGTGTGCCGAAGACAATAGGCGCTTAATGGTATGCCTATTTTTTTTAGGCAACTATTGATGGCTTGGGTAACCGTATTTTGCGACAGGGGCTTAAAGGGCGGCTGGAGGGTCAAGAACACCCTCCTGTGGTTGCTTTTGGGTCTGCCGCCGACAAGATAGGCTGCAATGGCTTTGACGGTGTCTTCGGGAACCGGCAACCTGACAGGATCGTCATTTTTTCTGGTCCTTATGCAAAGTTCGGCTTCTTTGAAAAAGATATCATCCAGGCGCAATGCACTGATCTCATAGGGACGTAGCCCCAGTGTATATGCCAGATGAACCATGGCATGGGTTCTGAGATCGCTTGCCGAAGAGAGCTTCAGGCCGGCAAAAAGCCTTTTCAACTCGTAAGGCCGTAAAAAATAAGGCGGTTTTGCTTTGGAGAACCGGGGTGCACCGACAATAAGCGGGGCCAGATTCCTTGGTATAAGTTTTCGTTCATAAAACAAATATCTCAAAAACCCCCGAAGACGGCTCCGGTATGCCACGCACGTTTTCTCTTTATAATCCATCAGATATTCGGACAAAAACGCATCGATCTTTTCGATGGTCAGCGTGCGAAGCCTGATCCGATGTTTTTCAAGAAACGCATGCAAGGCAACAAGAACAATTTTGATATGCTTTAGCTTTCGGTCGGAAGCCTGATGTGTTTTTTGTTGATAGATAAGATAGTCCTTATAGATCTGCGGCAACTCGACGATTTGTTCCTTCATTCTCAAATGACGGCTAATGGTGCCCTGTTCATAAAGATAGCGGGACAAGCCGCGTATGGCATGCGCCTGCGTTGTTGGATTTACTTTTTTAAATCTGCGTAGAACATCGTGAGTAAAAATATCTTCAAAGGTACATTTTCTCTGCTTGACGAATAGCTTGAACTGCATCAATTCTTGCGCATATTCTTTCCGGGTTCTTTTTGTATATCTATTTTTTGCCATCCATTGAAGGTAGCTCTCAATCGCTTGATCCAGTTTCCTTACAACCGCTTCAACCTCCTCCAGCCGTACTTCGATCATTTTAATGGTGGCCATCGTATCATCGGTCATCTTAAAATCCCTTTATGGTCTGCCGGTGATCTTTTCCTTTTTTTCTGTCGATCCGGTTGTTTTTGTGGAAGAGAAAGCACTTGAAAAAGGGTGCCGTCAAAGGCGATCAGGTCTTTTTCAATCAGAGCATTCCGAGAGGCGATATACTCGTCAAGGTTGAGCTGTAAAAGCGTGCAGATATTGTCATAGCGGTAAAATGAAAGACCGTTTCGATCCGATGCTAAAATGAGAAACACGTACAGCAGAAGCTCTCTTTGATTTAAGGAGGCTAAAAATCCTTCCAGAAGAAAACGATGCGGGATAAAGCTAAAGCCCCCATCGATTCGCCGGACCCTTTCAGGATTGAGAACTTTCTTTTTTAGCATGTCCGTTACCTTAACTTTCGATCTTAACCATAGCCGCGACGGGGAAAGTGCTCCACTAGAAGCCCGCAAGATCCACAAAAATGACATCGAACGGTGGTACCCATATGCAAAAGACGGCTCTTTATCGCCTTAACTTGCTTCATACACCATGCCGGCAGCGCTGTTGAAGATGGATCATCCATGTTTTTTTGATTTTGTTGACTCAAGCCGTGTCTACGACGATTTTCAGCCTTACGGTGGGCCTTTTTTCCTTTTTCGGTCTGCCGATATCTTCGCTGAGCCTCGCGATGATTTTTTCGTCGGCCAAACAGCTGACACGCGCCGCAACAGTAGGCCTGGCCCCGAAAGCATCGCCGACAAATGCAAAACGCAACATCGCACCATCGGCATTGGCGTTGAAGCGATAGCAAAACGGACATGCCTCCGGTCTTGCATTCGACCGGAAGATGAATTAGAGTGGGTATCTCACTGGGGGCTTCCGGTTGTTTGCGGTTGCTCTTTTTCCAAAGCCCGAAGTCGGCCCTTCGGGCTTTTCCTTTATACTTCGAAATTAATTGTTAAAAAATGGAATGAAAAGAATTAAAAGGATTTTTCAAATCCTTCAAGAAGAAAGGGAATTATATGGGGAATTAACTCGCTACATTATTAAACCGGCGACATAAATTGAGAATATATAAGCTATCAAACTTTTTGAAATTATTGCATATACCAAATTGATACATTCAGCTTACCGCAATTTTGTATTTGGTGTCAAATCTTGGTCCCGAAAAAATGGGACTTTAGGCAAAGAAAGAGGGTAAATTCGTGTGCCTAGACCCGCCCCATCAACCTGAGATTAACATCAAGTATCTCAGGAATTTTCAGAACT
>JBHICB010000173.1:0-2920 GCA_046759365.1 Hydrothermarchaeales archaeon (SeqCode) | reverse complement strand
AATCTTTTGTGGGCATCCTATAGCACCTCATAATGTATAGGGAACCTAAACTTGTCTAATGTAACCGGATTCATCTCGTTTAAATCTTCACAAATTCGCCGAGCGGCATAATCGATATCTAGGTTCATAAATCTTCGCAATTGTACTCTTAATTCCCCCCCTTCTAATTTTATATATCCTCCTCTACCTACTATCATCGATAAAGCTGGCAAAACTTCCTTCTTCCCATCATGATAATCTGATAAAAGCTCACACATCTTCTTCTCTATGTTATATGCGAATACCTTGATACAATCCAAAAATCTTTTCTTCTCATAATTGAGTTGGAGTAATTTTTCTCCATCATGTGCTTGATCGAATCGTAACTTTTTAGGTGTTTTCTCGATCTCCTGGTTTATAAATAATATTTCATTGTCTATCTTTGCAATATCAGCAAATAATTGAATCTCCTTTTTTTTTATCGCTTCCAAATTAGTTTTGTCTGTTTCTTGGAGTACCTGGTCTGCTAATTGAAGTTTTAATTTATGCAACTCTCTAGCTCGACTTGCCTTTCCCTTCTTTAAGTCTTTTATCTTTGGGTTATCTACCAAAGGTTGCTCTTGCAGTTCTTCTTTCACATAACCAGGAGAATAGTTTATCAAATGCTTCATTAAAAGCTCTTTAATAAGATTTTCCTCTCCCCATCTACGGCAAATCAATTCTATTATCTTCTCACTACTAATCTCGTCATCCTTAGCATTAGTATAAATTGTAGAGCGTTTCTTATTTTTTCCACTCTGTATTACTATAGCGCGGATCACACCGTATTTACTCATCATCCGCTCTGTATTAAAATACTTTACTGCTAAGTCTCAGAATAATTGACCCTGAAAGTTTCAAAATAACTGACCCGCTATCTTGATAACCAGCTACCCAGATATCCCGCCATCTATCTATCCAGCCACCCAGTTATCTGGCCCCAGCTACCCAGATATCCAGCCACCCAGTCATCCAACCCCAGCTAATCAGATATCCAGCAATCCAGTTATCTAGTCATCCAGCTACCAAGCCATCAGGCCATCCGGTGCTCCCACCACCTAGCTAACCTGTTACCCCGCTAATCATAAAGAAAAAACTATCCCGCCTATTTGAAAAAGTATCCCTCTTGTCTTAAAAGGTATTTTTCAGCAAGAAATAAACCTTACAACAGGAGGGATACCTTATGCCGCCGACAGCGACACTTGAAGACATTAGAGCATATCAAGACAGAGTTGAAAAGAATCAAATCACGCCTCACAGTTTGCCCCATTGCGCTCGTTGCAGCCTCGATTCGGCTTTTTTCAAGGTTCATGCTTATCGTGAGCGGCGTTTTTTGGTTATCATCGAGATGTTAATCAAGGATGTGCTCAGTACCCTGGTTCGTTTCAAATGCCCCGGATGTGACAAGACATTCACCTATTATCCGGATTTTGCAATACCCCACAAACATTATACCAGGCCAACCATTTTGGGATTTGCCGGTGCCTATGTCGAATCAGAAGAGACGACATACAAGCAGGCCGTTATGGTTGACCACAGCGTGCCGGGTTATCCCGAAAGTGAAAAACTTCCAGATCCATCCACGAGCCATCCTGAAAGCGGTAAGACTCTAGCCCCATCAACGGTCCATCGTTGGATCACCACTCTTAGCCGTTTAGGCACAACCGCTCAAAAGGCCCTGGATCTTGTCTTGCAGGAAAACCCCTCCTGCTCAGTTTGTCGGGACCTTGCCCAATTGAACATCCCCCGCCGAAAGTACAGAAGCCCTGCCCGAAAAGAGCAATTGCTGAGGTGTCGTCGATTGCTGCTAACCGAAGCATTTTTTCAAGCCGTCTTCAAAACCTCGATTTTCACCAAGTTGGCAATGAGCTGCGCCTTTAGCTGATGTAAGATCACCTCCAGCGCGCCCAAAGGAGGTGTTTTTTTGAACAAAGAACAGGAAAAGTGGGCTATTTTCTGGTGTGAGCTGTTATCTCCGGTCATTTACGGCGATATCGAACCGGAGTTGACCAACCAGTTTCTCAAGCAGATAGCCGACAAGCAGATTACTTTCCCGACGGACGAATCGGCAAGCCCGCCCTTAAGACCCTGCGCCGCAAGCTCAATCGCTATCGCGAGGGAGGATTTGACGCCTTGTCGCGAAAAAAGCGCCGGGATCGAGGACAACCTCGCAGTATCGCTTCAGAGGTGATCGACAAGGCAATTGAGCTGAAAAAAGAACAACCCTATCGCAATCCTACGGCAATCAACCGTTTCCTTGAAGAGATGTACGGGGTGAACGTGCCACGTACCACCCTATACCGCCATCTTAAACACGCCGGTGCTACCCGCCTGAAACTCGATGTCACACTCAAAAAAGTCCGCAAACGTTGGACACGCAATCATACTCATGATCTGTGGCTCGGAGATTTTGAGGATGGACCCTATGTTCTGCAAACAGGTGACATTGTGCCCACCTATTTGTCGGCATTCATAGACTGCCATAGCCGCTATTGCGTCCTGGCACGCTACTATTTCAGGGAAAACTTGGATGTCCTAATCGATTCGTTTATCCGAGCACTTTCCACACACGGCGCTCCCCGTGAGCTTTATGTGGACAGGGCCAAGGTCTATCTCTCAAACGGATTGAAGGCCGCATGCTATCGCTGCAACATTAAACTCAGATATCGTCCACCCGGTGATCCACCGGCAGGCGGCCTCATCGAAAAATTTATCCAGACACTCCAGCAACAATTTGAAGCTGAAATTCGTGCGGGTGATCTTTTGAGCCTCGCCGAACTCAACCGGGCCTTGAGCGCTTGGATGGCCGTCAGTTACCACAAGGACGTTCACTCGGAGACCGGACAACCGCCCGAACAACGCTATCAAAAAGGACTTACCCTCATCCGTCAAATCGACATGA
>JBHICB010000172.1:0-2926 GCA_046759365.1 Hydrothermarchaeales archaeon (SeqCode) | reverse complement strand
AGTGATATTTATTGTGGCCCAGATAGGCGGAGAGTATGTGGAGGGCATCCTCCGGAGAATCCCCCCTCTCTTTTATATTACATAGGGTATTGATTGCGAAGGAGTGACGAAGTGAGTGGGGTGTAGGTTGGATGAAATTCATATTACCAATGACCCTTTTAGGCTGATCAAGATCGATATCTTTGAGGACCTTACGGAACAGGTAACGGACTTGTTGATCTGTTAGAGGTTTCTGTTTCCTACCTGCCAGAAGATATGGGTTATCATCATGGAGGAGGAGGGATTTTCGCACTGAGAGATAATTTTCGATTTCTGTGATGGCAGCTTTGGGGACGGGGATAAGTCTATCCTTTTTGAACTTAGTTTTCTCTATGTAGATGGTTTTATCATCACTACGATAATGTTTTCTAAAAAGCTTTAGGGGTTCTGAGATTCTCATTCCGCATCGAGCAAGAAGTACCACCGCCACATATAAACCGAAGTCATGGAGGAAGTAGCCTTTGCTTTTACGGATTCTCTTGCAAATATTTTCAAGCATTTGATCGGTTTGCTCGGGTGAAAATATAAAAGGGACGGTGGCATTTTCCTTGAGCAAAGGGATATCCTGAAGTGGATTTTCCTCCACATATTCTCGACGTTGTAGAAACTTAAAAAGGCCCCGGGCAGCTTTGATAACCTGATTGATCGAGTGTGGAGACATGCTGAGCTCACTTCTCATTTCAAGAAAGAAAAAGGGCGTAAAAGAGCTCCAATCTGCTTCTCTATCTTTCAGATATCGATCAAAGATGCGAAGGTAGGATCGGGTAGATTTTGTGGCATATCCCAGGGTTTGTCGATAAAGGAGGAACTCTTCTAACTTTGGGGCCATGAAACTTTTAAAGGGTTTCATTGAAAAGCACCTTTCTCATAAGTTCTGTGTGGATGTAGATATATCGACGGGAGCTTTGGATGCTTTGATGTCCCAGCATCTCCTTAATCTCATATATGGATCGTCCCGTCTCAAGGAGATTTTGAGCATAGGTATGGCGAAGCCAATATCCTGAAGAAAGAAGACCTGCTTTTTTCATGATTCTTGAAAGGTAGACAACCACGGTACCGGAGCTCATTGGTTCATATGGGAAGTAGCAACTTAGGAAAATATGTCTGTTGGGGCTCTTCGGTCTGGCTTTAAGGACGTATGCAGCTATGGCCTTGATTGTATTTTCTGGAACGGGAAGGGTGATGGGATTATCGGCCTTTCTCTCTGGAAGAGTGAGTTCCCCTTTTTGGAAAGAGATATCATCAAGGGTGATCCTGGTGATCTCAACGGGCCTTAGTCCCAGGGTATAGGTCAAGTGAACAATAGCATAAGTTCGGATATCAGCAGGAGTTGAGAGCCTAAGGATAGAAAAGAGTCTTTTGACTTCCTCAGGTCGCAAGAACTTGGGTGGTGTAGGCTGAGCAAACATTGGGGGACCGACAAGAAGCGTAGCGAGATCTTTTTTGATTATCCCACCCTCATGATAAATATATTTTAAGAAACCCCTTAAGTGATGACGGTATACCCTGCGTGTGCTCAAAGCTAACTCAAACTCACCCATAAAGGCATCGAGGTGTTCAATCTTCAATGCAGAAAGCGCGATTTGCTCTCTGTTGAGATACTCATGGAAATAAGTCAATACTCTTCGTACATTTTTAGCATGGTGATCGGAAACTTGTAGGCTTTGTTTGTGATAGAGGAGGTACTGCTCATAGATGTCCGGCAACCGAATCTGCTGCTTTCGATTCTTTGAGGGCTGATTGCTTTTCCCTTTGCTATAGAGATGCTTGGAGTGGTCCGGGGCAAACTGATTCTTTTTAGCCAGCTCTTTGTTTCGAATAAAACTGAGAAAGTCACTCACCCCCACAGCATAACGTTTTGTGATGCTGTTTTCTCTGTGGGGTGTGGATTCCATCCAATGGCGATAATCCTGGATATCTTGCTCTAATATTTTGCTCTCTTTATCAGTCAACCCTATCCTCACAAAGAGATTTTTGATTAAGGTCTCTAATTTGGGTGCACTTTTTTTCTGACCCAATTTAGGGGCTTGTATTGGCTTTAAGGGTTCCCTGCATCTCTTTACTTTCATAGATTGTTGCTCCTGCATTGATGAGGTTCAGAGCATAAGTATGTCTCAGTGAATAGGGTGAGGAAAGAAGGCCTGATTGTTTCATAGTTTTTGAGATATATCGCGTAACAGTTCCGGCACTTATTGGTTTATACGGGCTTTTCAAACTTAAGAAAAGGTTTCTGTATTTACTCTCGGGCCTGGCTTTGAGTACATATGCAGCTATGGCCTTGATGGCCTTCTCAGGTACGGGAAGTATCTTGAGATTATTTTCCATTCTTTTTGGAAGGTTTAATTCTTTTTTTTTAAAGCAGATATCATCGAGTTTGATCCTGCTTATCTCCCCAGGGCGAAGACCCATAAAGAAGGCAAGATGAACCATGGCATAGGTTCTGATATGGGTAGGGGTGGTAAGTTTAAGTTTGGTGAAGAGCTTTTGTAAGTGGATCTGATAACAGGGATTCGGTAAGGGCTGAGGTATTCTTCCATTTTCAAAAAGATATAGCGATAGTCCTCTTATGGTATCTGATGGGTTGTTTGTGGAAGTATATTTTCGAAACCCCTTCAGTGTATGGAAGGTAAACATATCCTCCCAGACAACATTTTTCTTTTTTACGAAATCAATAAAATCGACCAACAAAAGACCGTAGTGCATCAGTTTTTTACTGCCTCTCGTCTCCATGGATCTCATCCATTGAAGATAATCACGGATCGCCTGTTTCAACATCTGGGTGTTTTTATCAGTCATGGTTTTCTCCTAAGGAATGAATAATGAGTTGATGGATAGTGGCAGGGTCATGTTTTTCCATTTCCTCCCGGGTTTTCAGAGGGGGGAAGGC
>JBHICB010000171.1:0-2975 GCA_046759365.1 Hydrothermarchaeales archaeon (SeqCode) | reverse complement strand
TCCTACCCCCAAAGTTGGTGCAAAAGTGAAGCCCTTTACCTCCCCGCCCACAATATTTCTAAGTCCTGCCAGTATATCTTTACTGAACCACTTGGCCCTGACTGTGTTCCCTCTTACAAGTCCCCAAACCTCTGTTATTTCTCTACCAGGTATGGTTTCAGTGCTTACGATCAACACTTTCATCATCCTCCGTATATTGTTCTTGAATCAAAGTTATAATTAGTATTACAACGCCAATCAACACAGCAAAAAAGCCCAATTTTATAAGCCCAGGTGTCTCGGACGCTGCCAACATCTTCACTGCCCCGTACCCTAAAAGTATCAACAACCCGCCCAAAAAGAACACAAGACCGACATCTCTTAGCGTAGGCAAATAATCACCTCTCTTTTTTTATTGAATGTAGATTGTATTTTAAAAACTTTTCATAATCTATTTAAAAAAGCAGGAGGGTAATAACATCAAGGGAATTACAATGAACGAAATACCTGAATTCGGAGTCGAACTAGATTTGGAGCGGATTGACAAAGAATATGGGCTTATTGTTGAAGACTCTATGGCAATTACAATGACTGAATTTGATTACGAGACCATGGAACCTATGGGGGAGACCTTTGAGATGGTTGCCACCCTCTCGTTTAAGATGGGGGACGAGATCAAAAAGCTTGCCATAGACATATCACATCTTATTTTACTATACAAGAAAGCAAAGAACAAGGGGATCGAAGTCAAGCTCGGTGAAAAATACAACCATCAAGTTAAGGTGGGCGAGAATATTATGGCCCAAAACCCTGGGTTCAATATTTTAGATTATATTAAAGAAAGCATCAAAAAGGAGAAGGATCAGACAAATTTCATGTTTGGATAACTTTAAGGGAGAAAATTATCATGCCAAAGAAAAAGAAGCCTAAGTTTGTCTTCGAATGCCAAAGAACAGGCAGATGCTGTGAGGTAAGACAGAACATTGAGGTTTTTATCCAAGACATCGAGAGATGGTGGAAGGACGGAACATATACAAAGGTTATCTCAGAGCTCGACATCACTACCTTGCCGAATGGCATGCCCATGGGGCTTTCTATAAAAAAGAAGGATGTTAAAGGCAAGACCATTTGCCCGTTCTTGGAAGGGGTAGATTGTAGCATCTATGCCACAAGGCCCATCTCATGCATCGCCTACCCCTTAGGATTTAACGGCGAGAATTATATTTTGCTCGATAAGGAATGCCCCGGCCTTAACAAAGGGACCATGAAGAAGGAGCGATTAGTCGAGATGGGGGGTGCAGCCAGGGGAGTCCATGAATCCAGGACCCGAATGATAAGCGTTTTGCCTATCCTCCAGGCCGTTGTTGTAAAGAGGATGGTAGAAGAATCAGAAAAGGTGATGGAAAAGCTAAGTGATGAAGAAAAAGAAGGCATAAAGAAGATGTTACACAAAACTGAAGAAAAGGAAGAGGAGAAGAAGGTTGAAAAAAAGGTAACAAAAAAGAAGAGACCAAAAAGGAAAAAGAGGGGGAAGGGTAAAAAGTAGCGTTTTTTTAGGATATGACCGTAAGTTTCTGTGTCAACAAGAATTATGCCCATCGTTACATTGAGACAGATTTTAAGATAAAAATGACACGGATAATCGGACTTTCAGGGAAAGGGGGCACCGGCAAGACAACCTTTACAGCACTAATATTAAAAGGTCTAATCGATAGAGGAGAAAAGGACATTTTGGTTATAGATGCCGATCCAAACGAATGCCTTGCAGATGTTCTGGATGTTAAAGAATATACACGCCTTTCTGATATGATAAAAAGCTATGAAGGCAAGACCATCAATCCCGTTGATTTTGAGATGAAGTTTAAGTCCATGCTGATGGAAAACGAGCAGGACAACTTTGACTTCATAGTAATGGGCAGAGGAGAAGGGAAGGGCTGCTACTGCCTGATTAACAATCTTTTGAAAAATTCATTTGAGAAGAGCGTTCTGGAAGGAGGATTTGCGTATAACCATGTTATCATGGACTGCGAGGCCGGTATAGAGCACATCTCCAGGAAAACCTCATCGTCCATAAAAGACCTAATCATAATTACAGATGCAAGCAAGATGGGGCTGGAAACCATCCAGAGGGTAAAAGACGTTACAGATGAAGTCGAAGCAGAGGTTGAAAACTTCTATGTCATTGCAAACAAGGTTCAAGCTGAAAAGATAAGCGGCAGGATAGCTGGGAAGGCAAAAGAACTGGGCATGACATATTTAGGGAATATCCCCCTTGACCCTGTAATTGAGGAGTACAATTTTGAAGGAAAAAGCCTGCTGGAACTGCCTTCAGACTCAAAGGCTTTGAAAAAAGTTGGGGAGATGCTTGATACAATTTTGAGCAACTGATCTGATGAAATTCTAAAAATGCAAGCAGGAGCAAGGGCTTCTGCCCCTTTTTTATCTTTTTTGCACGAAAATACGACTAAACGATTAAACGATGTCCGAAATGGTTAATACCTATTAGGTTTAAATAGTTAGAATACTCCAGATATATACAATGAATAATGCTATCCGCAGTGGAAAACATCAATCAGAATGGATTACAATTTCAATAGATGAGTATGAGTCTATGAAAAGAACCATTAAAATTCTATCAGATAAAGATCTGATGGAACAAATAGAAGAAGGGAAGAAGAAAAACGTCAAGGTACATGATTTTGAAGATATTGCAAAAGAACTTGAAATCTAAAACTCATCTTTATGTTTAATAGCTTCTATTGTGACTATTTTTTCTTTATAATCGATCGTGTAAATGATCTAATCGAAAGAGCAAGAAAATACGAGCTGAAACCATGGAGCACGCCCCTCAAAGGCTTGCCATATAAGTCTGGATTTTCTTTCAACTTTCTGATTTTAACTGCAAACCTCTTTTGGATCTCTTTATCATACTTTTTTAACCATCTTGCTGCTGGTTCTTTGATTTTTATGGCATATGTCATGTAAACAAACTCTTT
>JBHICB010000170.1:0-2985 GCA_046759365.1 Hydrothermarchaeales archaeon (SeqCode) | reverse complement strand
CCTCTTATAAAGAAGTACACTTTGGGTCACGACTTTGTCCCGCCAGGGATCCATGCTGGTGGGCTGAGGTATCACGGGGACTCGCCTCTTGTGTGCTTGTTGTATGATGAGGGCGTTATTGGTGCTCGGGCGTATCATCAGACCGAGGTCTTTGACGCTGCGACACTCTTTGCAAAGCATGAGGGTATCGTCGTTGCTCCCGAGACTGCGCATGCTGTGAAGCTTATCGTTGACGAAGCGAGGAAGTGCAAGGATTCTGGTGAGGAGAAGACGTTGCTGTTTAACTGCTCTGGCCACGGTCACTTTGATATGGCAGCATACGAAGCGTACTATGCCAATAAACTTGTGAACTACGAGTATCCGGAGGAGCTTGTGAAGCAGGCCCTGGCGAATCTGCCCCCTGTGGGTTAGAAGTTTTTTTTTAAAATTAAAAAGATGGAGAAGGTTTTTTGCCTTCTCTAATTTTTTTTATAGGTTTGCTCCGATCAGTGTCTCTGTAGCTGTTACCCCGTCTATCGCCCTTATCTTTGTGACGATAGTGTTAGCTACGTCGTCTAGGTCAGAACCCTCCAGCATTGCTACAGCGTCTACTCTGCCGAATGTAGCTTGAACCATCTTTACTCCTGGGATCTTCCTTATCTCTTCTACTACGCTTTTTGTCTTTCCTGGTGCACAGTTTATCAAAACACCTGCAACTACCATTAAATTCACCTCCGGGTATAGTATGTTTTGTTTTCTTTATTTAAATTGTTATAAATCTGCTCTTTTTGAATAATCCCTCTCAAATTCTAACTTAAACTCCTCTAATCCATCCTTCACCATCGCTTCCCGAGCTTTCTCTAGAAGGTCATGGATAAAATAGAGGTTGTGGATCGTAACAAGTCTCATGCCAAGGGCCTCATGGACTCTCATAAGATGACTAACATACGCTCTGGAAAAATTCTGGCAGGCATAACACCCACAACCCTCCTCCAAGGGACCATAATCTCCCTTAAACCTACCCTTACTGATATTATACTTACCACCGTAGGTGTAAACAGTGTTATGCCTCGCATTACGGGTAGGAAACGCACTGTCAAAGATGTCAACACCAAGGCCGACAGACTCTAAAAGCTCAACCGGAGAGCCCACACCCATCAAGTATCTGGGCTTATCCCGAGGAATCAAAGGCACAGAATATCTAAGCGTATCAAACATCTCATCTAGAGGCTCGCCAATAGAAAGTCCACCAATACCGTAGCCGTCAAAACCCAACCCACCCAGAGCCTCAGTATTATCTCGACGCAGATCCTTAAAATGACCGCCCTGAATGATACAGAACAAAAACTGATCACCCCCATGAGCATCAATACATCTCTTAGCCCACTCAACGGTCCTCTCAGTAGATTTTTTAACCCTATCATAATTCGCATCATAAGGTGGACAGTCATCAAGGACCATGGCAACATCAGAGCCTAGAGCCATCTGAACCTCCATACACTTCTCAGGAGTAAAGACATGCTTGGAATCGTCAAAAGGAGACCTGAAAGTGACACCCTTCTTGCTCACACCCTCAAAGAAAGACTCACGTAGCATCTGAAAACCGCCACTATCAGTGAAAATAACAGTATCAGAGAAGCCGGAGAACTCATGCAAACCACCAGCCTCCCGTATAACATCAACACCCGGCTTAAGATACAACAAGAAAGCGTTAGAGATAATCGCCTGAGTACCAACCTCTACAACCTCCTGGGGATCCAAGGTCTTGACACCGCCCTTTGTGGCAACGGGCATAAAAGCGGGTGTTTTAACCTCCCCATGCTTTGTTTTCAACAATCCAACGCGAGCACCTGAACTTCCATCTTCATGTATTACTTCAAACATCATTATCACTTCAGTATAAGCATTGCATCACCAAAGCTGTAAAACCTATAGGACCGCAAAACAGCCTCTCTATAAGCATCCAAAATCCTCTCCCGGTCAGCAAAGGCGCTCACTAGCATCAGAAGAGTTGATTTGGGAAGGTGAAAGTTCGTAAGCAATGCATCAATATTCATCTTGAATCTGTATCCCGGATGGATAAAAAGGTCAGTCCAGCCCTCTTTTTTTACTACCCTTCCATTATTATCAGACGCACTCTCCAAGGCCCTAATACTTGTGGTCCCGACAACTATCAATCTGCCGTTTCTTTCATTTATGATCTTGGCGTTTCCCCCGGTAATGGTAAAGTACTCTTCCTCCATTTTATGCATTTCGACATCCTCTACTTTAACAGGCATAAAGGTGCCCAGACCAACATGCAAGGTTAAAAAGGCGACATCAACCCCTTTTTTTCTAATCATTTCCAAAATTTCTGAGGTAAAATGGAACCCTGCAGTCGGAGCGGCAATGGAGCCATCATGCCTTGCATACACGGTCTGGTATTCATCCTTTGAATCCAATTTACGCTTGATATAAGGCGGAGTCGGCATCTCACCGATCTCATCAAGAAGCTCTCTAAAACGGCTTTTATATCTAAATTCGATGACATATCTTCCGTTATTTTTTTCTCTTATAATGCCGGTAAGGTCACTAGGAAAGTTTAATTTCATACCCACCCTGAGTCTTTTACCTCTAGCCAAGCATTCCCACTTATCATCTTTGACATTTTTAACCAGGAGCACCTCAACCTTCCCACCTGTACCCTTTTCCCCTAAAAGTCTTGCAGGAATCACCTTGGAGTCATTTAGAACAAGGACATCGCCCTTTTTTAAATAATCAGTAAAACTTTCGAAACTTGTATGAAAAAGCCCCTTTCCATCTAGAATCATAAGCCTTGAGCTGTGCCTCGGCCTTACAGGTTTTTGGGCAATTAGTGCTTTTGGCAGGGCATAATCGAAATCAGATAGCTTCATTTTGGCCCCCAGAGGGTGTAAATTATAATATAAACTAGGTATAGAAGAAAATATCGTGGAAAAAAGGCCAGATAGAGTCATCTAAAACGTGCCCTGTAGCCGGCCAAAACCC
>JBHICB010000169.1:0-3043 GCA_046759365.1 Hydrothermarchaeales archaeon (SeqCode) | reverse complement strand
GGGATGTAATTGCAAGAGAACCAATCTGCCGTTCTTCTACAACATATCGAAGCGTCATAGTCTTTGGACATGCAAGGGAGGTTTCTGAAACAAATACAAAGTTGTATGCCCTCCGAAAGATGGCAGAAAAGTATGCAAAAGGCTTATCCCATGATGCTATCACAGAGGCAACCATGAAGGCCGTTACAGTCTTCGAGATTGAGATAAAAGACCTCTGCGCCAAAAGAAGCCCGGTTAGACCAGGTCCTGTAACCGATGTGAGTAAGAAATAATATAGGTCGTAGTTGATAGGTCATAGGTCGTGGGTCATAGGTGATAAGCATTCACCTACCACCCATAACCTAAGCCCCATCACACATCACTCATTGCTCATTACTTGCAACTATCTCCTGCACCGAAGATTCACATTATTATGCTTCTCTCCGCCACTGATATCCATTTTTCGCCTTCCAGCACTACCTCTACAAGGCCTTCCCGTTGCCTTTACCTTATATATGCCATCCTGAAGGTCAGTAAACTGATAACAGCCATTACTGTCTGTTACAATCATCATTTTTACCCTCGGTCTCGGTCGCTTCCTCTTTAACTTCACCTTTTTCCCTGCAAGCGGATTACCTGAACGATCTGTCACAACACCAGATATACAACCCACAGGACTCCCGGTAGGACACTGGCATGCAGTGATTGTGCAGGTAGGGTCGGTGTTACAATCCAGGTCATCGCAATCCACCAGTCCATCGCCATCATCATCTATCCCGTTGGTACAGTCCTCAACAACAGGAGGGCATGGTGGGCAGTCAGGGTCTTGACAGTCCACCAGCCCATCGCCATCGTCATCTATCCCATTGTTGCAATCCTCAGGAGGGCATGGTGGGCAGTCTGGGTCATTGCAATCCACCAGCCCATCGCCATCATCGTCTATCCCGTTGGTACAGTCCTCAACAACAACAGGAGGACATGGCGGGCAGTCTGGGTCTTGACAGTCCACCAGCCCATCACCGTCGTTATCTACATCATCGTTGCAAATCTCAGATGAACATGGTGGACAACAATCCGGGTCGTCGCAGTCCACCAGCCCATCGCCATCGTTATCCACACCATCATCGCAAATTTCAGACACATCGGGACAGCTGGGGTCATTTAACTCACGTACATCAATGGTGCCAGTAACAGAAAAAGAAGGAGAATCAACAAGATCCGTGCCACTTCCTACAGTGACATGAACAAAGTATTCCTCACAAGGGTCTACACATACTAATTCTACACCACTGGGTAAATCGCTATTAAACAAGAGTATGGCTCCTTCAGATGAATCAAGCGAAAGCGATATTAAAGAAGCGGATCCGGGAAAGACAACGAGTGATTGTAAATCCCAACTAATTAATACCTGATTAGCATTCGGTTTAAAAAAACCCGTCCAAATATGACCAACGGTTATTACAGCACTGTCGTTGAGGTCGTTAAATACTCCAGAACCAAAAGATTCGAAGTGTCCGGGTTCAGTCTTAACTCGAAGCTCTATCGACACAGAGCCAGCATTTAACGTAAATGAACTCTCAGCTATCCATGGCGGGGAAACAACAGTATCCATTATAGGACCTAGATCACTACACACTAAAGGTGTATCTTTATCAATCCAGTCACATGCAGCACCAAAGGCAGCGGTGAAGCTATCGTGTCTTATGAAAGAAACAGGAACCCCTTGTTGAGCATAGGAGGGGTAAGCAATGAACATGCACATACTGAATAAAGTGAATGTAAAGAGGCTCAAAAAGAGTAGATAGTAAACGGTGGAACGCAGGTGATAGGTGATAGGTGATAGGTCATGGGTTGAGAGTTCGGAGTTCGCCCTGTCATACGACAGGGCGCCATGTCGGATGACGTGGCGGAATTGGGAGTTGTCAGGATTTGTTTTTTTCTCTAAACTCTATTCTCTGAACTTAATAGTGAATGTTTCATGATAATTTTCTCCTTTTATTTTGTGGTATGATGATTAACCGCATAACGCAAAAACGGTAAAGTAATTTTACGACAAAAAATTATCTTGTCAAATGGTTTTTTTATTTGGCAATTGTAAAACAATTGATTCTTTTATAAAAACCTGTTATCTTAACCTTATGCTTGAGAAGCCAGTCAAATACGACTGTCATGCAAAGAAACGTATGAAAGATCGTGAGGTTAGTAAAGATGAAACTGAGTTTGCTATTGAAAATCCTGACTTCTGCGAACCGAGTGTAAAAGGAAGGATAAATGCATTTAAATTTATAAATGGGAGATATCTGAGGATCACTTTTAAAGAAGAAGCCGGCCATATTCTGGTCATTACCGTTACAATCAGAAAGAAACCATTTAGAGGATGATATAATAATATGAAGATAGAATACAGTAAAAATGTTGATGTGCTGTACATAAAGCTTAGAGAAGCAAGAATAACTGATTCAATTGACATTGAAGAAGGGGTAACAGTTGACATGGATGAAAAGGGTCACATTGTAGGACTGGAAATCCTTGATGCGAGCGAAAAACTGGACATATCAGACCTTGTAAATATTAGCATTGAGAATCTTCCTTTAGAGAAAGTAACTTAAATTTTTTTACTTACTGCAATTCTCATTCTGTATTATTCTGCAAAGGGGGGAACGTGGAAATTATAGCATCTCGGCGTGTGCAATCAATCGGTACTTATGCCTTTGCTGAGGTTGATAAAGAGGTGGAAAAGTTAAAGGCAAAGGGTATTATTCCAATAGATTTTGGTGTTGGCGACCCCACCGTGCCAACCCCTGACATCGTGCGCAAGGCAACCCAGGAAGGTATTGAAAAAAGGAAAAGCTCTGGCTATCCGAGTTATATCGGGGCTCCTGAATACAGAGAATCAATTAGTCAGTGGATGAAAAAGAGATTCGGGATAAGAATTGACACTTCCACGGAAATATGCTCGACGCTTGGCTCAAAGGAGGCAGTCTTTAATTTTCATGAAGGGTTCGTAAACCAAGGCGATTATGTAATAATCCCTTCACCTGGTTATCCGCCCTATGCAAGGGGT
>JBHICB010000168.1:0-3046 GCA_046759365.1 Hydrothermarchaeales archaeon (SeqCode) | reverse complement strand
GGGACTGGGGATCACCTGGGGGTAAAAAAAGGATAGAGCTTCAAAACGGGAAGATGGGCGACTTCCTAGACTTTATAAATAACGATCTAATCCCATACCTAAAATCATTTGAAAAAAATCCAAATGCCCCGATTAAACAGAAGGTCATATCACAGATCTTCAGAAACCTAAATCAAACAAAGATAAGCAGCGAAAGAAACCTATTAGACGTACTAGACAAGATCGATCATCTCATCTCAGAGAACATCGATAAAACACACCAGTTCCCACTCTCACAAGTCTACGAAGGCCTGCTTCTAAAGATGGGCGAGAAAAACAACGACGGCGGCCAATTCTTCACACCAAGAGAAATAATAAGAGTCATGATAAGAGCAGTAAAACCCATGATATCTGAAAACGGAAGAGATAGATCATTCTATGACCCCTGCTGCGGCACTGGAGGCTTTCTAGCAGAAACATACACATATTTTAACAACACCACTTTATTTGGAAGACAGCTTAACGCAACAGAGATAGAGTATCTAAAACATGACGCCTTCTGGGGGCTGGATAACAGTGATACCGCCTTTCCTATTGCCATAGCCAATCTAATCCTTCATGACATAGACTATCCACATATCGGATTAAAAAACACATTAAGCGGGAGTCAAACATATCTGGAACTATTTGAGGGTGCACCATCCAGGTTTGACTATATATTGACCAATCCACCGTTTGGAGGAAAAGAAGGAGAAGACTCCAAGGCAAACTTTGTTTACAAGACAGGGAACACACAGATCCTCTTCATACAACACATCATAGACAATCTAAGAGACGGTGGAACATGTGCCATGGTCATAGACGAAGGAGTCCTTTTCAGGACAAACGAAAAAGCATTTGTGCAGACCAAGAGAAAGCTTCTTGAAGAATGCGACCTATGGTGCATTTTAAGCCTGCCACAAAACGTATTCGTAAATGCTGGGTCAGGCACTAAGACAAATCTTCTGTTCTTCACAAAGGGGAGACCGACTGAAAGAATCTGGTACTATGACATGTCAGACATAAAAGTCCTAAAAAGAAGCCCATTAACACTGGACAAATTCGACGACTTTCTTAGAAGACTCCACTCTGAAAAAGAGGAAGACAAAATCAGCGAAAAGAGCTGGTATGTCGATATAGAAACTATAAAGAAGAAAAACTATGACATTAAAGCTGTAAACCCAAATATCAAAGAGAAGGTTATCCCGAAGCCAGAAGAGTTAATCAAGATTATTGAGGATGCACAGATTAAGATTAATGAGGGACTGGAGAAACTTAAAGAGATAGAGTGAAAGGAAGCATATGGCATATATTTTAATTAAAAACAAGCCATTTGGAGAGACAGCCTATGATAATGAAGCTGAATTAGAAGAAGCTGTCTTTAAAAATAAAAAATACATCTTTGGCAAAGACGTTGTCTACATACCCCATAAACTTAAAACAGGGGCTAAAACTTCAAAGAATACGGGTGTTCCAGACAGCTTTTTAGTTGATTTTTCAAACCCGGTGAAACCTCAGCTTTTCTTTGTTGAATGTGAACTGGAATCACATAGACTCTACGAGCATATCGGCCCCCAGATAATGAGATTCTACGCCTCATTTGAAACTGGAAAAAGACAGCTTCAGGTCAAGTTAACAGATGTCATAAAAAAAGATCCCGGTCTAAAAAAAGAGATTGAAACACATCTAAAAGACGCACCATTTGACAACATAGATTCTTTGCTTAATTACCTGACGTGGGATAATACTCTAGGAATCGTCGTTGTAATTGACGAACAAACCGAGGACCTAAACTCTCTTTTAAAAAGAATCGCCCCTGTTCCTGAAGTAGTTGAACTTAAAAAATATCAGTATAACAATGAGACGGTGTATCAATATAATCCATTTAGGGATATGGTCTCAGAGCCTAAGGAACTGAAGAAAAGAAAGCTTATTGAGTACAAAGATGTCGATACCATAGTTTGTCCTGCAAGGGAGGATGGCTTTAAACACGCCTTCTTAGATAATGATGCGTGGTGGGCAATTAGAATATCCTCAACGGTGATACCTAGTCTAAAATACATCGCTATGTATGAGACGCAGCCTATTTCAGCAATTCGTTGGATGGCCAAAATAAAGAAGATAGAGCCCTACAAGAATACAGGGAAAAACATTGTCTATGTTGAGGATAAGAAACGATTAAAACAGCCTATAAAACTGGATGAGGGTAAAATATCGGGTGTTGCTCCTCAAGCATCTAGATATACCAATCACGAAAAACTCGTTTCTGCTAAGAAGATAAGCGACTTGTGGTATTACTAATAATATTAAACGAAAAAAACTTTCACACTGCTCTCCCACCACAATTAATACCCCCCACCTCCTCCTCTTTTTCCATAAAGAAAAGATTACTTTCTAAATATCAACTTCGAAAGCTTATTATAAGAGGAAACAACCGATGAAGATAGCGGTAGACGAAATGCCCATAGTCAAAAAAGACATATACGAAACCTTGGACGGAAAAGAAAAAAACCTGGTATCCAGAGTCGGAGACGGATCCATAATAAAAAGATTCGAAAAGACACCACTACCTAAAAAACCAAAAGATGTAGTATGCCCTCATTTTCTAGAACTCAAATGGGCCAACGGATGCTATTTTGACTGCGCGTGGTGCTATGGAGTGAGCTGAGGGAGATCGGATGAAACAAGATGAGTTTTACAAGCTAAAAAATCCAAGCCCGAAGCAGACAAAGGAACTTCTGAGATGGACAGATGATAATGGACTAAAAACTGATGTTACCATGCTGGATGTTCATAAAGGCATGGCCAGGATCCCGTCAGACAGGGATTTTGATACAGTAGTTGGTCTAATTGATAGGGGGCGGTTGAATTCCTCAGGATCATCCTTAGGAGGGATATGAACCTCTTTGGCAGGTTGACCGATGAACTGGTCATTGAAGATGTTCTTGAGGTCGGCATAAGGGGAATTGATGCAGATTCCAAGGAATATTTCATCAATGAATTCCTTTTTCTCCCAGTCAATACCTAT
>JBHICB010000167.1:0-3061 GCA_046759365.1 Hydrothermarchaeales archaeon (SeqCode) | reverse complement strand
CTTTGGAAGGTGGGGCCAATGGCAAACTAGTCTTTGATGGATCCTTTGCCAGCTTGGGCTTACTAAAAAAACCGATAATATTAGAAATTGAAAACGGTCTAGTAAGTGGGATACAAGGATTTATGAGCGAGGAGCTCTCTAAAACCCTAGAAAAATACAAGAACGCTAAGAATGTTGCAGAGATAGGGATAGGAACAAACCCTAGAGCAAAGCTTATAGGTAATGTCTTGGAAGACGAGAAGGTCTACGGCACTGTACACATAGCCTTCGGTGACAGCCACACCTTTGGCGGAGCGGTAAGGGCAGATATTCACTTAGATGGTATTATTACGGAACCTAATGTCTGGCTTGATGATGAGAAGATAATAGAGGAAGGAGAATTTTTATGCTTCCGGTAATGCTTAATCTTAAAGGGAAAAAAGCAGTAGTTTTCGGAGGGGGCAAGGTATCTGAGCGGCGTACATTGAAGCTCTTAAATTCTGGGGCCCACGTTAAAGTTATAAGCAAGGATTTTACTGACAAATTAAAGAGAGCTAAATCAGAAAAACTGGAGTTGATAACGGCCGAGATAGAAAAAGACTCCGTAAAAGATTTCCTAAAAGGGGCGGATTTGATATTGATAGCAACAAGTGATGGTCATCTAAACGATAGGATTGAAGAGGAGAGCCACAAGCTGGGTTTGCTTGTAAACAGGGCCGACAAAGTTTCTGATTTTGTCATACCAGCTGTATTGGATCTGGAGGGAATATCTATCGCCATTTCTACTAAAGGGAAGAGCCCGGCAGTGACAAAAGCCATAAAGAGGCGGATAAAAAAGCTTATCACAAAGGAGGATATTCTCTTAGTAGAATTAGAAGAGTTTTTAAAAGAAGATTTGAAGGAAAAAATTGACGATCAAAGAAAAAGAAAAGAGATCTTAAAGGAGATAATTACAAAGCCTGAGATCATTGAATGTTTAAAATATGATGACTTAAACAAGGCTAAAACCTTGGTAACCAAATATCTGGAGGATTGATTTTGCATACTTATAATATGCGTGTTACACATCACAAGGTCGATATCCCTACTTTGGAGATACTCTCTTTCGCGGATACAAAAAAGGCCATGGAGGATATAAAAGCCCTTGGAAGCGTCAGTGAGTGCGTTATTATACAGACCTGCAATAGGGTCGAGATTTTCGCGGCGGTTACCGACATGGAGACGGCGCACCACGAGATCTCAGGCTATCTTATGAGTTCTGCGATATCTAATGTAAAAGAGCGCTTGAACAACAAGTATCCCAACTTGAAATCGGAAGAGTTTCTGGAGAAGATGAAGAGCGTTTCAAAGAACATCCACAATGCGGTTGAGGAGGAGACGCATCTATCAGCACTTAACCATTTGCTAAGATTGACATCAGGCCTTGAATCCATGATCGTAGGCGAAGATCAGATACTGGGCCAGGTGAAAGAGGCCTATGATCTGGCTCGAAACCAGAACACCATCGGACCCTTCTTCGGCAGCATATTCCCGAAGGCGATAAACGTCGGCAGGAGGGTTAGAAAAGAAACTGAGATTAGCAAAGGCGCTGTATCGATAGGCAGCGCCGGCGTCGAACTGGCAGAGGGTATACTGGGATCTCTTAATGGGAAGAATGTTTTGATAATAGGCGCGGGGGAAATAGGCACCCTTGTGGCCAAGAGCTTGGCGGACAAAGACATAGACATGATTTTTGTGGCCAACAGGACTTATGAAAGGGGAATAGAAGTGGCCGAGCAGGTGGGGGGAGTAGTGATAAAATTCGAAGATGTCGAAAAAGGGATCAGGAACTCTGATGTCATAATAACTGCCACAGGGGCACCCAAGACAATTATCAAAAAAGAGCTAATAGAGCAGGCCTTTGAAAACAGAACAAAGGGCAAGCTTGTAATTATAGACCTAGCCACCCCGAGGGATGTCGAAGAGGATGTAAAAGAGACTTGCGATGTGGATCTCCTAAATATAGATGACCTTGGGACCATAGCAGAGAAGAACAAGAAGCTAAGGGAGAAGGAGGCTGTGAAGGTCGAGAGGATCATTGAGGAGGAAACGGAACTCCTTGAAAGCCAGCTCTACCATGTAGATGTGGAAGATGTCGTAAAAGCAGTCTTTTCCAATGCAGAAAAGATCAGGCAGAGAGAGTTAAAAAAGGCGCTGAAGATGTTAGGAAATGGCATTGGTGAGGAAGAGAGGAAAATTATTGACGATCTAACAAATGTAATAACCAAGAAATCTATGACACCCATTGCAGATAAAATAAGGAAGGCTGCCGAGTCTGGGGACGAGATTACCGTTAGAGTTGGAAGGCTTTATTTTATGGATGAGGATGTCAAGGAAAAGGAGGCCAGCGATGTTTCCAGAAAAGAGGATGCGAAGGCTTCGGAGAACTGAGAAGATCCGCCGAATGGTGGAAGAGACAGTTGTTTCCGTAAATGATCTCATTTTCCCTATCTTTATCGACGAAAATTTGGAAAAAAAACAACCCATAGGGGCGATGCCGGGACAGCATAGACTGCCGTTAAACGATATCAGGGCTGAAGCCAGGGAGACAGTCGACTTGGGGATACCTGCAACCCTGTTGTTTGGCATTCCAGCCAAAAAGGATGAAAAGGCGTCAGAAGCATATTACGAAAAAGGGATAATTCAAAAGGCAATCGGTGAAATAAAGGACGAGGTCGGGGACGATCTTGTTGTCATAACGGATGTCTGTTTGTGCGAGTATATGGATCATGGCCACTGCGGCATAGTAAAAGGGGACCAGGTCTTAAACGACCCGACCTTGGATCTTCTGGCGAAGATGGCCCTTACACATGCCCAGGCAGGTGCAGACATAGTCGCTCCCAGCGATATGATGGATGGACGTGTTAGAGCTATAAGGGAGGGATTAGATGATAACGGCTTTCACGACACCATTATAATGTCTTATGCCGCAAAATATGCCTCTTCCTTCTATGGCCCATTCAGAGAGGCTGCAGACTCAGCACCGGCGTTTGGAGACAGGAAGGCATACCAGATGGACATCCACAACTCAGATGAGGCACTG
>JBHICB010000166.1:0-3074 GCA_046759365.1 Hydrothermarchaeales archaeon (SeqCode) | reverse complement strand
ATTAATGCATATCCAAAAGCACCTATCCCTAAAAGAATCATAATACTCTCTATAAGTCCTGAACCTAGACGCACATACTCATAATAAGTGTTAGATGTACTTTGGTAGACGGGCTTATAACGGCCAGTAGATACATCATATTGTGAGCGTATACGGGTCTTTGAAGAAGTCCCATAATAAGCACCAGCGAAATTACCGAAGAAAAGTAGCAAAATTGCAATGATTATGATAATGATCTGGATTTTTTGATAATTCTCAACAGTCTTAGGTATCTCCATCCCATAGATCTCCTTACCCTATACTATCAACTAGAACATAAAAAAGTTGGGGGGAGGCCATATCACTTTTAAATTGAACCTTTTTAGATTAAAGACCTTCTTGATAATTACCCCTTTACACATAATTCGAAAAAGCAGAGCTTATGACATTTATTGTGCCCCCTTCATCCCACTTTGAGGTATTCAATGTGATATCGTATATGGAAATGTTGTCCATGTCTATATCATAAATGTCGCGATATCTCTTCTTCTCGCTTTTCTCCCTCTCCTCGGTCTCTATCAACGCCTCCTGGTAGGATTTGCCTTCGCGGTTGGCAACCCTTGCAGCCCTAATCTTAAGCGGCGCATAAAGCCATATTTTAAGATCGGCATCCATCATCCATCCGCTAAGCCTCCCATCTATAACGGCGTTCCCATCCTTGGCCAAATCGATCTGTCTTTTGTCCACCTCTCTATCCAGTTCATGATGCTCCTCGGCAAACTTTGAAAATTCTGCCAGGGACATCCCCCTTTCTTCGGCCATCTCCCTGAAGACTTTGCCTGCGGATATATGCTTTAAGTTGAATTTCTCGGCGAATGCCTTTGCTATAGTTGTCTTGCCACTGCCTATTGGACCGCCGACTGTCACTATCATCCCATTTACCTCTCTACATCATCTCTTTTTTAAACGCCTTGAGCAAAAAATCTTAAATTTAAAATTTGATCTTCTACTTAAAAAACCATCCCACAACATGAAAATTATGGGCCTTCGATATTCAGTATCTTTTTTAACAACGAAGACGTAGGTATAGAGGCGAAGATATACCAGCCCAGCCATCCCAAAGTAGTGCCGTATTTTGGGATGGAAAAGGGGAGTGTGGCAACTACAACCTCCCTAGGGATGGTGTGGCCGAGCCAGCCAAAGATCACAACTATGGGAATCATTGTATATATCATGGGCTTAAATGAGAGCTTCATCATCTCCCCTTGCAGGCCCATCATTTTGCCCTGGACTTTTTGAAGCTTTTTGGTATCCCCTTTTTTCTGCACTTTTGACATCTGGTCCTGATAGGTCTTAAGCTTCTTTTTGTATTTTTTCATAAGCTCTTGATCCACCAATTTCGCTGTGGCGACGGTTATAACAAGCGAAACAAAGATAGATACCACCAACACACCTATGAGGTTGTTTTGCTGTGCATTGGAAGTCAGATGGAAAAACGGTCCGAATATCAGGTCCATGACTCCATAGAAAGGACTTGTTAAAGTCTCAAAAAACGACAAATCTTCACCTCAGATCATCACCTAAAATATATCTCCTATCATACCTCTAATCATCGGGTGTAGCTCCATCAACTGCTCCTTTGCCATCTCCTCATAAAGCTGGTAGACTATGCCAACAGCAAGCAATACCCCCATTCCTCCACCGAGCGCACCTGTAAGATCTCCGAAGGCAGCTAGCAGGCCAGCGGCCGCACCCCCCATCCATGTGACTGCGGGTATGTAACGGTCTAACACTTTCTCAATTATCCTTATGTCGCCCCGAAAGCCTGGTATGACCATCCCCCCCTCTTGAAGCTGCTTTGCTATTGTCTTTGAGTCCATGCCTGCGGTCTCGACCCAGAACACCGAGAAGATCATGGACAGGCCCACCATGATTGAAGTGTAGATCACTGAATGCATGGGATCGTTTAGGACATCGCTTATGCCAAAGGGTCTCCTGACATATAGGACAATCCCGCTTACCGGCGTGTTACCGGCGAAAGTGCCAAGGAGTGGATACCCGATTCCTTCAAGCATCTTAGCCCATAACTGGACATTGGCCATCAAAATAACCGCAAATATGACAGGCAGCACATTTGCATAGATAAACTTTATCGGATATCTTCCTCTGGCTCCTCTAAAACGCCCATAGCTTAGAGGTATCTCTACCCTCACGCTTTCAGCATAGACTGTTACCAAAAATAATATAATCGTCCCTAAAATAGGGACCAAAAGATAGGTATCTGGTCTTCCAAGGGACATACTAGATATAAATGCAGGTATTCTACCAGCTGCTACAACTTCTCCCTTAACAGCTGGGAATGGGTTAAAGGCGCCTATCGCTATCTCCGCACACACTCCCCCGACAATGAATAGCCCAATACCAGATCCAAATCCCCATTTAGTTATGACTTCATCCATGTATATTATCAGCAAGCCGCCCAGAAAGAGCTGTCCGATAAGAAGAAGTCTTAATGTGGGGTCGTTGTTGGCCGGAGGCAGGGCGCCCATCAATACCAGAACCCCAGCTTCGAAAAGTGTGAACAAGATAGCTAAAGCCTTCTGCGTGCCTTGAAATAAGGCCTGATCTTTGGGGTCAGAGAGATCCAAGTCTACCAGTTTACCCCCAACCAAGATCTGCAGAATAATCGAGGCTGTGACTATCGGTCCAATACCCAAGGCTATTATCGAGCCGAACTTGCCAGCAACTACTGCACGGACGTTCTCGAATATATCAATGGCCCTGGGATCAAGGCCGAATAGCGCAATCTCTCCTAGTAAGAAATAGATTATTAGTATGATCCCCGTCCACCGCAGTTTGTCTTTGAATGTGATGGCGTACCTCGGACTCTCTACCTCAGGCAAGCGAGTCAGAGAATTTTCGAATTTGTGCAAGAACCCCATCGGCCATCAACCCGCTCTCTACTCTTCTTCGACCTCTAACGCTACAGCCTCTCCTCCGGCCTCTTCAATCTTCCTCTTTGCCAGCCCTGAAAAGCCCGACGCTTTTACTATAAGTGCTTTTGTCATCTTTCCTTTTCCCAACACCTTATCACA
>JBHICB010000165.1:0-3119 GCA_046759365.1 Hydrothermarchaeales archaeon (SeqCode) | reverse complement strand
ATTATTGTTACTGTATTGCCAAGACCAGTCTTAGGAAGATAAAGGATGTCATAATAATATTCAAAT
This sequence comes from Hydrothermarchaeales archaeon (SeqCode), assembly GCA_046759365.1. Classification (GTDB taxonomy): domain Archaea; phylum Hydrothermarchaeota; class Hydrothermarchaeia; order Hydrothermarchaeales; family SZUA-236; genus JAZFTJ01. Next base: position 3,053 of record JBHICB010000165.1, on the reverse strand, counting down.
CATATCCCTCAAGGGTTGGAGAGGGACCGTTTCCGACTTTGATGCCCGAGGAAGAGGCAGAAAAACTGGGTATAATCGAATACGGAACTGTGACAGGAAGGAGAAGGAGAAGCGGGCACTTCGATTTTGAAATGGCAAAGTATGCAGCCATGATAAACTCTGCAAGTCAGGTGGCAATAACATGCATTGACTACCTCGATAGGGATATCACGGGAGCTAAAAACTTTGATGACCTGACACCCAAGATTAAAGCTTTCGTAGAAGAGGTCGAAAAAAAGGTCGGAGTACCTGTAACCATATTATCCACGGGTCCGGATTTAAGCGAGACTATTGATCTAAGAGAGGAAAAGCTCTAAGTTGTGAAGATTATGACAAAATTCATAGTTGTTACAGGGGGTGTTTTATCAGGTCTTGGAAAAGGTGTTGCGACTGCGTCCTTGGGAAAGATCTTAGAGAGCAGGGGTTTGAATGTGGATGTCTGCAAAGTCGACCCCTATCTTAACGTAGACCCAGGTCTGATGAACCCATTTCAGCACGGCGAGGTGTGGGTGACAAATGACGGCTACGAGGCAGACCTGGACTTCGGCCATTACGAACGCTTTTTGGACGTGGAACTGGGAAAGGATCACAATATAACCACTGGCAAAGTCTATCTTACTGTCTTGGAAAAGGAAAGGAAAGGTGGCTACCTAGGCCAGACGGTCCAGATAATCCCCCATATAACAGACGAAGTCAAAAGAGAGATACACGAAATTGCCAGAATAAACAACCCGGACGTCCTGCTTGTGGAGATCGGGGGCACCACAGGCGATATAGAAGGCATGCCCTTTTTAGAAGCCCTTCGCCAGATGCGCATGGAGGCCGGCAGAGGAAACGTGGTGTTTGTCCATGTAACACTTGTGCCCACCCTCGAGGCTGTAGGGGAGCAGAAGACCAAGCCGACACAGCACAGCGTTAAGGAGTTAAGAAGTATCGGCATACGGCCGGATGTCCTAATCTGCCGCACAGACAGGCCCCTGTTGGACGAGACAAAGGCCAAGCTCGCGCTCTTCTGTGATGTCGGCAAGCTGGATGTTATAAGCAATCATGATGTTCCAAGCGTCTATGAAGTCCCTATAGTCATGGAAACACAAGGAGTGGGAGACAACATACTAAGCAAGCTGAACCTCAGGGAAAAAAAGATCGACTTAAAGGAGTGGAGTAAGTACGTGGAAAAGATGAAATCCCTTGAAAAGGATGTAACCATCGCAGTAGTCGGAAAATATACTAACCTCAGGGACTCATACATCAGCATAGTGGAGGCGTTAAGACACAGCGGGGTTTCTCTAGGTCACAACGTAGACATTCAGTGGGTGGAATCATTAGATCTTGAAGATGACCCTAGCAGGGTGAACGAACTTGAAAATGCTGACGGCATTCTGGTTCCCGGAGGTTTCGGTGTCAGGGGTTCTGAGGGCAAGATACTTTCCATCAAATATTCAAGGGTAAACGATATACCTTATTTGGGGATATGCTTTGGATTTCAGCTGGCGGCTATAGAATTTGCAAGAAGTGTCCTTGGCATGAAAAAGGCCAACAGCTCAGAACTTGACCCTGACACACCATATCCTATTGTCGACCTATTGCCCGAGCAGAAGGACATAAAAGAGATGGGAGGAACCATGAGGCTTGGCGAGATTGAGTTTGAGATTGAGAAAAATTCTCTTGCATATTCCATTTATAAAAAGACAAAGATAGGGGAAAGACACAGACACAGATACGAGATAAATCCCTATTACATTGACAAGATCGAAGAGAAAGGGATGAAATTTTCAGCTAAAAGCGACAACAACAGGAGGATGGAGATCTTAGAGATACCTGAGCATTTCCATTTTTTGGCAACACAATTCCATCCGGAGTTTAAATCAAGGCCTTTAAGGCCTGCACCTATCTTTAAAGCCTTTGTCGAAGCAGCAATAAAAAAGCGTGAAGGCAATGTTTGATGCTAAAGAATTTATAGACGGGGCTTTAGACGAAATCAAGAGCCAGGTGGGGAGCGAGACTGTCATTATAGGCCTATCTGGCGGTGTAGATAGTTCTGTAGCTGCAGTTTTAGTCCATAGAGCAATAGGTAAGCATTTGGTATCTGTATTTGTAGATCACGGCTTTATCAGAAAGGGTGAAAAGCAAGGGGTCATAGAGACTTTCAGGGAAAAATTGGGGATGAATCTTGTTGTCATCGATGCTTCAGAAAGATTTTTTGATGCACTAATAGGCGTTACAGATCCTGAAAAAAAGAGGAAGATCATTGGTGAGATGTTTATCAGGGTTTTTGAAGAAGAGGCTAAAAAGGAGGACGCTACCTTTCTAGTTCAGGGCACCATAGCGCCGGACTGGATTGAAAGCGAAGGTGGGATAAAAAGCCATCACAATGTGGCTGGCCTGCCATCCGGCATGGTACTAAAGCTTGTTGAGCCCCTACGCGATCTCTATAAAGACGAAGTTAGGAAGGTGGCAAGAGAGCTTAAACTGCCTGAGAGTGTCTCAGAGAGGATGCCCTTCCCAGGCCCTGGTTTAGCGGTTAGGGTAATAGGAGAGGTTACAAAGGAGAAGGTGGCAATTGTAAGAGAAGCCAACGCTATAGTCGAGGAAGAGATTGAAAAAGCAGGCCTTAAACCCTGGCAGGCCTTGGCCGCACTGCCGGATACCAAAAGCGTTGGCGTAAAAGGAGACATCAGGGACTATGGCTACGCCATCGTGGTAAGAGCGGTCGAGTCTGTAGATGCCATGACTGCAACGGCCATGGAGTTTCCATGGGACGTCTTGAAGATCATACAAAAGAGGATAACCCGCGAAATACCGGACGTTACAAGGGTCTTTTACGACATTACAGACAAGCCTCCAGCTACTATTGAGATGGAGTGAGAAAAGAGACTATTTAAAGCCGTTAAACATTGTCGATTATCTAGTATTTATTTTCGAGGATAAAGGTATTTATACATCATTGTGAAATCATAACTTCTTTTGGAGGTAATTGATGCCAGGTAGACACTCGTCTAGAAAGTGGAAGAAGC
>JBHICB010000164.1:0-3165 GCA_046759365.1 Hydrothermarchaeales archaeon (SeqCode) | reverse complement strand
GGACAGCCGCCAGTGAAAGGTGGACCGGGTTCCTTCGGACAATCATCGACAGTATCGGGGGTTCCATCGAAGTCGCTATCCTTAAAGCTAGAATTGCCAGTAATGTTTGTCAGCGGACAGCCACCTGTGAATGGGGCTCCTGCTCTCTTGGGACAGGCATCATCTACATCAGGCACACCATCCCCATCTGTATCGCTGAAACCTGCACCAAATACATCTTCAACAGGACAACCGCCGGTAAAAGGTGGTCCGAAGGTGGATGGGCACCCATCATCAGAGTCTGGAATGCCGTCGTTATCAGAGTCTGATATTGCACCTGTACCATAGATGATGAGACCTCCAGTGCTATTGTCTCCTGGACATCCTGCAAAGAACGGCGGACCGAAAAGGTTCGGACATGCGTCGTCAGCATCTATGACACCATCCATGTCACTGTCTTGGAAACCAGCACCAAACTCTGTCATGTTGGACATTGGGCAACCTCCCAAGAACATGGGCCCTGCAAGTTTTGGACAATCATCGTTAGTGTCGGGAATGCCATCTACGTCAGTGTCATTTACTCCTGAAAGCGGGCAACCCCGGTTCATGTGCGGTCCTGCTTGAGTTGGGCAGTTATCATCAATATCGGGTATGCCATCCATATCCTTGTCGGTGAACTCAGCACCAAAAACATCGGTTGTCGGACAGCCGGCGGTGAAGGGTGGGCCAGGGTCACTTGGACACTTATCATCACTATTCGGGACGCCGTCCATATCCGTATCGTTTCCAGAGCCAAAATGGTCTGTTGACGGACAGCCGCCAGTGAATGGTGGGCCTCCTTCGGTTGGGCATTGGTCTACATCATCGGGGATACCGTCGAAGTCTTTGTCGCCTCCTTCTACAGGACAGCCCCCTGTATAGTGTGGGCCACGTGAAAATGGGCAGGCGTCATTGGTATCTGGAATACCGTCATTATCCGAATCACCAGTGACAGGACAGCCATTCTGACCACTTGTTGGGCTTGGGAAGCCAAACTCGTAGTCACAATCATCGTCATCGTCCGGGATTCCGTCAAAATCAGTGTCCCCTGTTACGTCATCAGGTTTGCAACCGCCATAATTGAAATAACCCTTTTCATAGGGGCACTGGTCCTCAGCGTCTGGGATTCCGTCTGCATCAGAATCTGTCCCGTAGTTTGATGGACAGCCGGGTTTAGCACCACTTGGGTCTCCAGGTTCATCTGGACAATAGTCTGTAGTATCCGGGACGCCATCGTGATCCTTATCTCCTCCTGGGAAGCTATTTCCGCTGGCGTTGTAGAACCAGGTGATATTTGTATTGCCCGTTGTAGTAACAAGAATATTTATCTTTGCATAGCCACCTTCACGAGTATATATGCAGTAGGTGCTACCGTTATACCAAGAAGAATTTTTGACTGCATAAGAGATATTGTAGGTAGAGTAATCAGGACAAGTTTCGATATGGTCAAGAGGGATGGATCCCATATCCATTGCCTTGGCGCTGTTGTTTGTTGTTAAAGATCCTTCGTCAAGGTCGTTGTTACTAGCATTATTTTTACCTGCACTGAAGTCCAAACCCTCCCCGGTGTAAAGATAAGCTTCTCCACTAGCTCCTGTCTGGAACTCAGAAGTACATGGGCAATTGAGTAGTGCGTTGCCGCCCATGTCGGTCCCGTTGACCTCTACCTTGTACCAGGTGCTTGAGTTTAAAACAGGTATACTTATCTTAATACTCTTATTGTCAGGAGACCACTCGATCCCAGTTGGAGTTATAGAAGTTGATGGATCATCCCTTAGGGTAAAACTGAAGTTTAATAAGCTTGGTGGGTACATTGTAGAGGTGTTAATAGGCTCGGTAAAAAAGAGCTTCATTGTAAATACTGTTGGAATATTCTGTGAACCATTGGAAGGGGCCATTGTAACGTTTGGTGGGGTACTATCATTTCCAACTCCTACAAAAATATTCCAAAATATTGTCTGCAAATTATTGGTATAATTAACAGATACATTGTTATTTCCATCAGTTAAATACGCGGTATTTGTTGTGTGCCAGGGATTGGATGTGTTTGCGTCTATAGTCTCAATGAAAGTGTTGTTGACATATACGCTAGCATTGCCAGTTTGCATAAAGCCTACACCTATGTAGTAAAAACCAGCTCCTGATTCAACATTGTTGTCATTACACCAGCCATTAAAATCTGCCTTTGCTGTACCATCAGGAGTGCATGGGTCACCAGCATTGTTTGAGTCTACCCAGATGTTACCAATATACTGTCCAGCTCCACCTCCACCACTACCTCCTCCTTCATGTCCCTCTCCAAAGGATTCATCTCCTGTAGTAAATACAGATTCTAAAGGAACTTGAACCGTGTTTCCTGCGGTGTCTTCACCACCATTTAAAGAGATGTTGTATTGGCTAAAAGGTGCAAGGGTTAGACCGTCAATTGTGGCCTTAACATCGCCTGATGGCATAGTAGTCCAATTTATTGAGCAATTACCAGCAGAACAAATTACAGTTGTACCATTTGCAGTGATGGTTAAATTCCCCTCTACTGTAACCTTGTTCATTTCATTTCCGATGGATGATGTATGAAAAAATATGTCTATAGGTGCATCTAGAGGAACAAAGTTCATATTATTTTCAGGTAAAATCTTTCCTCCTATCTGAAATGCACCCACACTCCCCACCGTCCCCAAAACGAAAATTAAACTCGTTAAAACTATAACTAATAATGCTTTATTTTTAAACACACCTAACCCGTTACCTACACTCACGGTCTCCTACCACCTAAACCCCCTAGTAAGCATGATCGTCCATGCATATATAATTTATGCATTATTCTTTTACCGATAATTCCACCTCCCGGTAAAAAATTTTTCCTAATTTATATATTGTCTTTTAAAAATTCGAAATATACCTTAATTTTTTTCTGGGCCACTATGAAATTTTAGGATTGGCCGTCAACTCAAATCCAATCTTGAAGGAGTGTGAAACTATCTCTTTGCACCTTCTTTCGTTATCATCTCAACTATCTCTTCTATCCCTTGCCCATTTAAAGAAGAACAGAAAAAGATAGTACCTTCAATCTCTTTGGAAAAATCTTCAGCCACTTTTTTTTCAACCAAATCCGATTTGTTTATCACAGGAATAACCGGCATCTCAAAT
>JBHICB010000163.1:0-3204 GCA_046759365.1 Hydrothermarchaeales archaeon (SeqCode) | reverse complement strand
ACGCCTTCCATTTCTGCCTCTTGTATTTCCGATTTGATCGCTGGCATCTCTTCTCTTGACCTTCGATATAATACGATGACCTCCTTGGACCCAAGTCGGAGTGCGCTTCTGGCGGCATCAACAGCAACATTACCACCGCCAATCACTGCGACTCTATTGCCATCGCCGATCACTGCAACTTTAGCCCCTACTTCAATCGGCTTCTCTAAAGCGAGTTTCCTTAAGAACTCTGCGCCCAGATGGATGCCTTCAAGATCCTCACCTGGAAGGCTCAGTTCCTTACTAGCTTGGAGGCCGACGCCAATGAAGATAGCATCGTAGTCCTTCCTAATCTCATTGAATGATATGTCCTTTCCAACCCGAGTGTTCGTCCTTATCTCAACACCGAGTTTCTCGATGTAATCGATGTCTGCTTTTAACACTTCTCTGGGTAAACGATATTCGGGTATGCCTGCAACTAACTCTCCACCCATTACTGGTAGTGCCTCGAAGATGGTTACGTTGTATCCCATTAAGGCGAGGTTATGCGCAGCTGCCAAACCAGAGGGGCCAGAACCTATAATTGCGATCTTTCCTTTCCTTTTCTCAATATGTGGAATAGGTGCTTCTGACCCATTTTTTACCGAATAGTCTACAGCAGCTCGCTTTAATGCACAAATTGCGATGGGCTCATCCATTTCGCCTCTTATACATTCTGTCTCGCATGGATGATGACATACACGCCCACAAATTGATGGTAAGGGATTATCTTTTCTGATTACCACGTTTAGGGCATTATCAAATTCTCCATGTGCAATTAAAGACATATAGCCCTTCACGTTTTGATCAATTGGACAGGCAGTTTGGCAAGGAGGTTCTTTCCCTTTTTCTTTAACTGTTAATTCAACTGGAGCAACGGTAGAGTATAGCCCAATCAGTCCACCCAGAGGACACGCATGTAAGCAGAAACTGCGTTTCTCGAAGATCACGGAGCCTATTACCGCACCTAGGATCAGGGCTATGGCTACGATTGCTGTAGCAAAGGGGCTTCCTATAATGCTCCATTGAGAATAAGAGGCCCACGTCAACAGTGTGAAGGCAAAGATGGAGATCCAAAGATTTCTAAATTTCTTCGGTACCTTCCTCCTTCCTCGTTTTATCTTTTTGGACCAGTCCCCTATGGCGGCGAATGGGCACATCATACACCAGACGCGTCCGATTCCCACGATCACAAAGATTAGCAGAGTCCACCAAAGAAGCCATGTTATTACGGTAGCTATGTTCATGCCGCCCATTTGAGTGTCAAAAATGCCTGAAAAAATGATTGTTAAGAAGATTATTGTATTAGGTATTTGAAACAGGGGCATGAAATATTTCCATCTGACAAATCTCCTGATGATGGGGAGATCTAACAAGTTTCTGCTAGGTTTGGACGATTTAGGTGATTTGACAGGAATGGTTTTCTCCATTTTAGGCTCCACTTTTTTTGGTCCAGATAATCATTAATGTAGCAATTCCGATGCCAATGGCAGTGAAAGCAAGGGGCATAGTTAGTTCACCTTTGTGAAAGCTACCTTCCACCGTTATGTGAAAAGCATCTGTAACTCCAACGTCTTCGATTTTTACGCGAATCATGTAGGTGCCTTCTTCTTCGAATGTGTAATGATGCGCGTAATATCCGGGTTCGGTTTCTTCCTCGTGGGCATGTCCTTCTTCAAAGTCTAGCACTGTATGCTCTTCCATTTCTCCAGCATGCATTTCCATTTTGGTGATTTGTATTTCAACGTGTAAGGCGGATACGCTTTCGCTTTCATTTTCTATGTGTGCCATTAAGTGTGCTTCTTCACCGACTTTTGGATTTTCAGGCTCCATTAACAGTCCGATTTCGCATCCGTCTAGAGTTTTAGTTTCATAGTCATGTTCACTATCTGCGATGACAGGAACTATGGAAGCTAAAAGCAAAATTAGAAACGCAATCTGTATTCCGTGTTTGTTCAAGAAACTTTCTCCCAAATCCTTTTCTTATCCTTACCTAATCTATACCAAAAGACCAAGTTATCATTACCTATTGGGGACAAAAGCACCATCTTTATAACGATCTTAGAGCAATTGTACACATGATAAGCCATGAAAATCGTTCTGGATAAGCTAGACAGAGAAATTGTGCGCCATGTCAGCAGTGGCGTCCTTTCCTATAGAGAACTGGGGCACCTGTGTAACGTTGGGCGCAACACCATCTACAGAAGAATGAGGCGGTTGGAAAACCTGAAAGTTATCGAAAAGAAGATCATGGCGATGCCCAACTTCATGAAGCTCGATCTTTCTGCGATAGCTGTGATGATGGATGTTATGCAGACGGACGTAGAGAAGACAATCAGCTTTCTTAAGAGACAAAACCAAGTAAAGTTTCTTTGGAAAACCTTCGGAAGCCATAACGTAACTGCGGTGATAATTTGTAATAAAGGGGAGGAAGGTCAGTGCATCTCTAAACTAAGGGGAGCTTTAGAGAGGATGAGGGTGGAAACAAAGAAGTTTGACACCTCCATAAGCATTACGTGGGAAAAAGTAGATCTAACTCCATATTAGCACTTAATTGTGAGTAGGTGCCGAACTGGAGACATCCCCTCTCCTTTAAGCCTCATAAACATCGCTATGGTCATCTTCACGATACTGCGGAAGCTTCTTCCACGTAAACATGGTGGAAAATAAGTCAATAGACAACTTTTTCTAATTCATTATTTTCAACCGCAATTTTTATTTCTTTGGCAATCCTTCTGCCCATGTACATTCCTTCGCCATAGTTTAGATAGGCGTATGGAGAAGTGCCGATGCCTACATTGCTTCCTGCAACTATTCTTGCAGATATTTCAAACGTAAAAATCCCCAAGTCATCGGTGATAGCCGTTTCTAAACAAAAAGGTCCTATGATACCTGGAGGAGCGATCTCCTTGGATATTTTAACTACATTCTCTCCCATCCTGAGAATCTCTGGCAGAAGCGACTCTCTTACGATTATTGGGATATTGCCAATGATAGTGTATGTGGGATTCAAAGCGATTTGTAGTTGTTCACTTGCGGGGATTCTTCCTATGTTGTCTACTGCGGACTCGTATCGTTTATCTATCCCTAACAACTCAACTTCATTTTTGAGGGGCGAATGAAAATATGAAGGATAAACATTTACTCCTATGATGTACTCTTGAAGATGTATATTTTCCAAATCTT
>JBHICB010000162.1:0-3258 GCA_046759365.1 Hydrothermarchaeales archaeon (SeqCode) | reverse complement strand
GCCCCACATCAGCATCATAGACGACGCCTACCGAAATTACCGATGAAAGACAGGCTGGAATGTTTATTGCATCGGAGAGTGCATCGTTACCTGAGGCCGCAAATAAGGTAATCCCGGCAACTTTGGCGGCATCAACCACTGCGGTTAAAGCAGGTTCATCCCCATCACAAACTCCCGAAAATGCATCACCCCCCAGACTCATATTTATGATTTCAATCCCAAAAGTATCTTTGTTCGTGGTAACCCAATCTATTGCCGCTATTACATTTGAAGATGAGCCAAACCCAATATCAGGCAAGACCTTACATGCAACGATACCAGCATCGGGGGCTATCCCCTTAAAGGTTGGATGGGAAGAAGTAATAATTCCAGATACATGAGTCCCGTGCCCATCCCCGTCTTCGGCACTTCCCGGACCACTTGCTCTTGTTCCTCCCGTTACGGGACATCCTCCGTCAGTCAAAAAACACTCTTCCCAGATGATATCATCCACAAGGTCAGGATGGTCTGTATCAATACCTGTATCAATCACTGCTACAGTAACCCCACTACCTGTAAATCCCGAGGCGTGAGCACTGTCTCTGTTAATCAGCGGGCCACTTTCAGCGAGAAAGGCCTTAACTGGTTTATCCTCAACAATCATAGCTACATTAGGATTCGCTTTAAGCTTCTCCAATGCCCTCTGGGTAATGGTACCAGTTATCCACGGAATGTTATCCAATCGATGGATTATCCGAACCTCATTTTGCAACCCCTCACTGGAAAGATAGGATTCACATTTCGATTGTAATCTCTTAATATCCTCCTTACTTATAAAACCGGAAGGGTCAGCAGATGTAGTCATTCTGGAGACGAAGGGATCATCTGATTCGCCTCTTAATTTTATAAGAACAGCCACTTCTGACTCTACACTTAGAGCCTTGATGACTTTCTTGCTGATAACTGCACCATTTGATTCTCCTTTATTCACAGAGACCTCTGCTCTGACAAATGTAGAGAATGAAAGAACTACAAAAAAGGCAACAACCCATTTAAATGATTTTACCATGTCCTTATTCTCCTTTAAAGTGCCTTAACAGGCTGCGGTTTTGTAATATTCCTTACCATATTTAACATCTTTTCCACTTTTTTTAAGCCACTGCGGGTTAACTCTCCAATAAGAATTGGGGTCATTTTGTTCCTATGGGTTAGTTTAAAATCATCATCAGTGAGATTCACTAAAAACTCTTCCTGAATTAGCCTTATTGTTTCTTTGATTATATCCGTATGTTTTTCGCGTAAACCTTCTGGCTCTTTCAACAAGATAATCACCATCGTTTCTTCTGACTCTTCAAGGGCGCTACGAACTTTCTTTTCAATTACTTCTTTTGTCTCTTCTTGAATTTTCCTTCTTTCTTCTGAGAAGACCTCCTCCGACCCAAAAGACAAACTTACCGCCTTAGATTTTCCCATTTGAATATCTGACTCCACCTGTGGGTTCAACAAACAAAATACCAGAATGGTAAGTAGAAATACTCCGACCTTTGTTATTATAATGTGAAGATGAAATTTCATATTTTACTTATGCGCGAAGGATTTTCAATAGAGACTCAGGTCTAATTATCCACAATATGCTCCTTCCTGATATATTTGTCCTAAACTTTCCACCTTTTTTATGGCATGTAGTAACTTATATCAACCAGGTTTGGTGCAATTGGGCTTGTGGAAAAAGAGTGACCTGCTCCTTAGAGAGAGGTCTGGATATGTCATAACAATCCCCCTTTTTTATGCTGTTACGAAGCTAATCCTGGTTATATGGAGTTGGGGAATTGCAAATTGTAGATTAGGTAAGAATCGTAGGCTAAAGATATTTCCCCCCTCCTTTTTCTGGAGACCCCTGAATAATTTTACCTTATAATCTTGCTTTGTCAAGGATTTCTTCAGTTTCAATACCTAAAAAATCTTATTTAATAAAAAACGAAGTCGCCCTGGTGAGCCACACCTGCATCTATTTTTATTGACTAATGGGATATCGTATGCTATGCTGAAAATAACTTTTATATAATCACCGCCTTTTGTAAGAATGAAGGGGTAACCCATTGTGAAGATTGCATACTTTGACTGCTTTTCTGGCGCAAGTGGGGATATGATTCTTGGGGCGCTTGTTGATGCAGGTTTTGACTTTGCCATGCTTAAACAAGAGCTTAGTAAACTTAATCTTCCCTCATTTGATATTACATCCCAGATGGTCAAACGCTGCGGGATTGGTGGAACTAAGGTAGATGTGGTGGTTCGAAAAGAAGCATCGGGTAAACAACGTTATGCAAAACAAAAAAAACCATCACATGCACATCGAAAGGTCGAAGAGATTTACAATATAATTGATAACAGTAGTGTTAGTGAGGCTGTAAAGACAGATAGTAAAAAGGTATTTCAAAGGTTAGCAGAGGCAGAGGCTAAGGTTCATAGTACACTGGTAACTGAGGCGTACTTTCATGAGGTAGGCGCAGTAGATGCAATTGTTGACGTTGTCGGCGCTGTTATAGCTATAAAGGGTCTGGGTATAGAAAAGATTTACACATCCACCATGCGCACCGGCTACGGCTATATGGAATGCCTTCACGGACGAATGCCCATTCCCAGCCCTGTAACGCTTGAGCTTTTAAAAGGCTCTCGGGTAGATTCCACGAATATCCCTTATGAGCTTGTAACCCCGACGGGAGCGGCAATTTTAACTACCTTTGGAGAAGTAACGGACAGGTATCCGACGCTTTCATTATCCCATGTTGGCTACGGTGCAGGGAATAGGGATAACCCGGAACTTCCTAATCTTCTGAGGATTGTGATAGGTGAGTTTTTACCTGCCGCAGTAGTAGAAGAGATACGGGTTGTAGAGACCAATATTGATGATATGACGGGAGAAATTTGTGGCTACCTCTTTGACAAGCTATTTGAAGCCGGGGCTGTAGATGTCTATACAACGCCGATTCAGATGAAGAAATGCCGCCCAGCCATTCTGCTAACAGCGCTTGTCCCTGAACAGGCGTTAGCAAAGGCGGAATCAATCCTCTTTGACCAATCCACAACCTTCGGCATTAGAACCTACAAAATAAGTCGGAAGACGTTGGAGCGTGAGATAACCCAGGTGGAAACAAAATATGGTGCGGTAAGGGTTAAGATTGGACGCCTCGATGGGCAAATAAAAAGTATTTCTCCCGAATATGAAGATTGTAAGAAGATAGCGGAAGAAAGAAACGTGCCATTGAAGCTTGTTTATAA
>JBHICB010000161.1:0-3276 GCA_046759365.1 Hydrothermarchaeales archaeon (SeqCode) | reverse complement strand
GAATGCAGGATGAAAGAAAAATGCCTACCACCTAAGGAGTTAAATTTTTGCGGCGTTTACCGAAGATGGGACAAGTAAAGCGCTTAAATTAAATGTTACTTAATCGCCTCTGAAACATTAAGGAACTCTAACTATCCCCTCTAAATCTTCAAAGCCTTCATCAAACGAGTATATCTCAGATATATCATGTTCCTGCATCAAATGCACAGCCAGGGCATCATTGGGATCCAGCCTCAATTCCTCCGCCATTTCAACTGCGACAAGATAATCATTGGCAGTCACATCCAAGATGACAACATTGTCTAGACCGTAGAGGGTTAAAATCAGAGATGAGACTTCCTCTATATGAAGGGACCTTTTCAATATATTGGAAACCTCAGACAAATGGACGACAGAAGTCATTACCTCTTCACGCCCACCATTGATTTTTTCAATTATCTTCTTAGAGCTGTCCTTCATCCTTTTCTGCAGAGAATCTAGACGAACCCGGGGCCTATAAAATGCGTAAATGAAGATATTGGCATCCAAGAACCTCAAGGAGACCCCTCGTAAAACCTCTTCTCAAATAAAGCCCAATTATCTATGGCATCGACACCAAGCTCTGCTTTATCAAAGAATTTTGTAAGGGAAACCTTTCTTTTAGGTATTATCTTTAAAAATCCCTTCTTTTTTATAAGAAAAACCTCGTTCGTGTCTTTCATCTCCCTCTTTCTCCAATCCGAGGGAATCACAAATCTACCCTGTTTATCCACTTTTTTGATTTTTATGGCATCTGACATATTAATCACCATATATCATAAATTTATCCACATCAAGATTAACTGTAATTCCAAGACTCTTTTAGCCCATAGTACTATACTTTTCTAAGGGTGTTTCAAGTTTTGAAAAAATAATCATAAATAAAAGTAAAAATAAAACAAAAAGGCATGTTTTAAAGACTAAAGGACCTGTTCTGGGGGTGCAGGCATATCACCGAATGCAGGATGGGCGATAAATGCATACCACCTAAGGAGTTGAATTTTTGCGGCGTATACCGCAGATGGGACAAGTAATAGAACACCAAAACAACCGCAACTTCATTGGTTTTTAGTTTAAAAAAGGTTCAAAATAATTGGTAAAAGCAGGTTCCAAAATCATGTCATTAGCAAATAATTTTTCCAACGTTAAACGTTATACATTATAACGGAAAAATGACATTCGTAAAAGTATATGATAAGCATACCGTGGTGATTCCCAAAAAGATCAGAGAGGCCCTCGGAATAAAGCCAGGGGATATAATAGAAATGAAGCAGGAAGCCCATAGAATAGTGTTATTACCGATAAAAAAGAGTGAGAAGGCCGTTGAAGAAACCCATGGCATAATAAGATGGGAGAAGACCATCGAGGAAGGGATAGAGGCGGGCTATAAAAGGTTGGGAAAGGAATCGGTTTGAACTACGTTGATGCAAACATAATCATCCACAACCTAATCGGAGACAAAAGAGTTGGCAAAGCTGCAAAAGAGTACCTGAAGAGCATCTCAAGGGGAGAAATTGACGCCTGCACTTCAGTTCATACAATCGCCGAGGTTTATGCCTTCCTTAAAGGCACAGGCAAAAGCGAGCAGGAGATAGGCAAGATACTCTCGAAGATTTTAAGCTTTGGCATAAGACTTCTTCCTCTGAAACCGAGTGTTATCATTGGTATTCCAGAGAGCATGGAGAAAGGCTGGAAGTACGGCGATACAATACACTACCTGACGATGAAAGAAGAGGGAATCTTAAAGATAGTGAGCGATGACAAATTTTTTGACAAACTCGATGTTGTAAGGATAGATGTGACGAAATTGTGAGGGCGGCACATACAGAAGATGGGACAAATAATAAAAAAAGCGCTTAAATAATTTATTAGCTTATTGAGGATTTAAAACTTTAAAGGACTTTAATTTTCCCTTCGAAGGTATTCAAAACATTTAAAAAAAATGAGTAGATTTTTTAAAATATTATTTTCTTGCATAAAATTTTTTTAAGCCAAATTCTATCCTATTTTATCTTGACCTTAAAAAAATGGCACTACATATATCCCAGGTCCCTCAAACGCTTCATAATCCAAAACACTGTTCTAAAAAAACTCACACACCCTTTAAAGATAAATCGATTTCCCCCATTTTACATGCATTCAATCAACAACCAAACTACTTCAATCTCTCCAGCGCCCAATCATAAAGCTCCACAGTCATCCTAAAATCACTCCTGGATAATCCTTTAACCATAAAAACCGCCTCTTTTTTTGAAATCTTCCCCCTTTCATGTGCAAAAATGATAAGACCAATGGTACCAGTATAGGGTATTCCCTCTCCCTCGGCAATTTTCCTTGTCTCTGTTTCATCTAAGACAAGCAACACATCATTTCTCCTTTTAGCATAACTTAAAATGCTTTTCTCCCCATTTCCAATTCCTTCAAACTCCGTATAGCCTGTTGTCTTAATTTCTAGTATTTTTATCCACTTGCCCATCCCCTTTTTGATTTCACCTACCTCAGAAAAATCCCCTGAAATTATCTCTTTTTCCACCTCTTTTGTGACCCAGATCTCACCGAAGATTTTTCTCAAAAGATCAAGAGAACCGGTCTTTGCTAGGGCAATAATTGTAGAAGAGTCAGGAAGAACCTTCATGAACCTTCCTCAATCTCTCAAGATCTTCCTCCGCCTCTTTTACGGGATATCGGATGAAGGCTATTCCCTTCCCAGAAGCATACTCCGCAAATTCTGCTATGGACATTCCAGAAGCTAAAGCAGCTTTACAGAGGGTTATCTTATTTTCAACATATTCTTTTAAGGCAAGCTCTGCCTTTATACGACTTATTCCCTCTTTTAAAGCCTTTCTTATAACCTCAGACCGCGTACTTCCCAACCTATCTCCCAACTGATCTAGCTCTTTTATCGACTTTGACGGCATCCTTACCTGCACGTTACCCATAAAAATCGCCTTACATATAATTACAAATCATTACATCTAAAATTTTTATTGAAAAAAATCAAGCCAAATTCCAACCAACAAAACTTGCCCTCACCACGTCTTTACTTACAGTTATATTTTCCCCAAGACAATTGCACTCCATATACCCTAGGTCCCTCAAACGCTTCATTGTCCCCTCTTTGTCCTGCTGCCTGCCAGCCCTCTCGGTCGTGTTCTCAAGATCCTGCTCCCAAGCAGGCAGGTCGCTGGGCTTGGTCGTAGTGGTCTTCGCGCCAAGGCTCCTGTACCCCTTCTCTGAGCGGTACCTTGAATTTGCTTG
>JBHICB010000160.1:0-3277 GCA_046759365.1 Hydrothermarchaeales archaeon (SeqCode) | reverse complement strand
ATTCTTGAGTAGAGTGCAAATAAGATAATTAAACCAACGATTACAAATCCAAAGAACAGAACAATACCAATATAAGCTAAGATTGCTTTTATACCTGAGGTTTTGTGGACCTTCATCACCCCTACCACTCCAAGGTAAAATTGATAAAAAGAAGCGAAAATGTTTACTATTGGAATCCATGAGATAATTGTAGGAGCCTGTTGATATGATATTAGTCTTACAGTTGCTTCATAATTTTCGTGATTTTCATTTGCAAAAATAAGCACCCCAATATGTAGAAAAATGGCCCCAACAAAAATACCGATAACAGCAAAAATCAAACTAAGAAAAAAACCAATAAGTGGGATGATAAGTCCCATAAAGATTGCAATAGGCAAAAAGCATATCACAGCAAACTTTAAAGGTTCTGTATAGCCCCCAGTTTTTGGCATTGCCTCAAAGAAATCAGATGGATTCTGTACAACTTCTTTCCATGTGTCGACAAATCCCATCTCATCTAAATTAAAAGATTGTTTATTTTCAACCGCTTGTTCTACGACACCTGATTTCTCATTTGGAACAGGGATATAATTAGGCGTGTTACAGAACTCACATTTAATCTGCCCATATGCACCATATGGAAGATGTGCTCCGCATTCCTTACACTTCATATCTCCACCACACCATCTAATAATAAAACAGTCAGTGTTATTTAAACCTTATTGAAAATTAAAAAAAACAGTGGGAGATAAATAAGGCTGGAAGGTTAGAGCTTGTTGAAAAATAAAAACTTTCATGTAACATAAACTTCATATTTCCATTTTTTTATTCCTGGAAATAGTTTTGGGATATCCACAACTAGTTTAATATAATTTTTTTCTCTTTCACCTATCTGAAAAAACCATTCTTTTTTTCCGCCTAATAAGGGTCTTAAACTCTTCAATTTTTTACCATCAACTTTGACTATTATAGCCGCTGTCCACCCCGTGTGGAGTGTAACCTCATTTTCTCCAACATTAAACCTACAATGCATTCTAGGAAAACTTGTACGGAAAGTCCCCTTCGCTATTAGTTTTTGTTGATGCTCGAATGCTTCTCTTTTCTCCTCTGGAATAGGAATATAATTAGGGGTGTTACAGTATTCACACTTTATATGCCCAAAAGCCCCGTATGGAAGATTGGCCCCGCATTCTTTGCATTTCATACTACTCCACTCTCTACTCCGACTTGTTTACTTCCTCCCCAGTATTATTTAAAACCTATTGAAAAAAACCATTGGGGAGATAAAAAAAGGCTGGAAGGCTTTGGAGTCTGGTTTGAAAAGTGGGTTCGCCTACTTTAAATCCCTGTATATCATACCGAATAGAAGAAGCCGTTTCCTACCTTCTCTTCTTTTATTTTGCCTTTTTCTTTTAAACTGCTTAACAATTCCATGGCCGATTCCGTTGTAAGGTCAAAAACCTCAGAAACCTCTTTTGGAGCAGCTCTTTGGTATTTTTTTATAAATTTAAGGATATTATTTTCATCACGCACGATCTTTAGGGGTTTAAGATCACCACCTTTAAGACTATCAAATGCCTGTTCAAATCTTTTAAAGCTTTGGTAGCCATGAAGTATGACTTCCTTACCCTCAGGACTTCTGATAAGAAACGTTGGAAAGCCTGTGATCCCTCTTGATCTGGCTTCTTTAAGGTCTTTTAGGAATTCTTTTTCTGCTCTGCCGCTTTTGATATCTTCAATGAATTGGTCTTTTTTAAGTCCCGCTTCTTCTGCAAGTTTTGCCTGCACTTCGATCCTTTGGATCACTTTTCGCTCTGCTGCTGCTCCCTCTCGCATTCTTCGTAGGAATTTTTTTGCTAATTCTTCGTCCTGGAGTTCTGCGGATTTATAGGCAATGTTGGCAGGATATGTTGAAAACGCCTCGTCTTTGATGTCGTAGAATACCTGGCCATCTACAGGCATTCCGTGGCGGTTGGATGCATCTATCCAGTGGGAGGCGACCTGTTTATACCAATTTATGCCTCCAATTTGGTTTGCTGGGTCGTAGAACTGTTTGATATCAGCCACAAGCCCTCCCATTTTAAAATTCACTTTTACTTGGTTGCCGTATTTCTCTTTGATCTTCCTAAGGATTGGCTCTGATCCCCAGCACCAGGTGCAGTATGGATCTGTATACTCGACTACCTCTAAGATGGCTTTTTCGTTCTGCATTATTTAAAACCTTTTAAAAATTTAAAAAAATCTCAATCTGCGCGAACGAAAGGCTATCGTTTCATTCCACCATGTTCCCCTCTAAAGGATAGCCCGCCTCCTCCCAAGCCAGAATGCCACCAGCACAACGGCGTACCCTTGTATATCCGTTTTCCTCCAAAATGTTAAATGCTTGCACACTGGCGATGCAGTCGGGACCTGAGCAGTAGACGACGATCTCATCGTCGGGGTTGAGCATTTCACGCCTCGCCTCTGGCGTAGAAATGTTAAGGGAGCCTGGAATGTGCTTGGCATGAAAGGCCCCATCGCCCAAAACCATTACCAGTTTGAAGTCATCACCCCGATCCAATTTCTCCTTAAGTTCTTCACGACTGATTAATTTCATAATAATAACCTTCTATGATATTATTTTTTAATTTTATTTAAGTATTCACTCAATTTTTTGTTTTAAATTCAAAAATAATATTTTCTTGGATTTCGGTTTTTTTTAAATAGATATCCCATAAAGACCATTGAAAAATAGACGTGGTGTTGTTTAAAGCCTTTGAAATTTAAAGGAAAACAGTGGGAGATAAATAAGGCTGGAAGGCTTAGAGGTGGTTGACGATATGAAAAACTTCTTTTTGTCCTAGATATAGTGTGGAGGGTGTGCATCGGCAGGCCCGAAATTTTCATGACCCATCATGAGGTCGACCTTTTGACTGGGCCTGACCAAGCGGCTATCAAAATGCTCCCATTGAGAGCGGATGGATGAGTGCCGCAAAAGAGCCGAACACACAGGAGGTAACCTCCATGAGGTATATAGGAATAGACGTCCATAAAAAACTATGCTACGCATGCATAAAAGACAGGGAAGGCACGGTTCTAGGAGAACTAACCTTCCCCAACAAAAGCCACGGCATGGACATACTGCTTAAAACAATAGACGGCAAAAAAGCCAAGGCAGTTATAGAGAGCACAGGCAATCTATGGCTACGGCTATACACTACCCTTGAAGAGGCAGGGATAGAAGTGATCCTTGCCAACCCCAAGAAGACCCGGGCCATCGCAGAAGCCCGGCTAAAAAACGACAAGGTCGACGCCAGCA
>JBHICB010000159.1:0-3282 GCA_046759365.1 Hydrothermarchaeales archaeon (SeqCode) | reverse complement strand
ATTTATAATTAATTCTACGAAGCAGAGGCATGAAATAACAACATACTTTAACCAAATCATAGGACGGCCGAAAATTTGTATCAAAAAATCTACCAAAACATTGGGGGAGATGAACAAAGGAAGGAATCTTTTGACAACAAATCTTGGAAGATAAGAAAGCATATTAACGTTGTTTACAACAATAAACTTGGTGTTTAAATGTATCTGATCTTTTTAGGATCTGGCGGCGGCAGATGGGTAACACTAAACCAGAAGATGAGGACAGGAGGGTTCAGGCTTCATGCTGAAGGTAATATACACATAGACCCCGGGCCCAGCGCGATGCTGGCCATGAAGGAGATGCGAATTGACCCTATAAAAACAGATGCAGTCTTTGTAACGCACTGCCATCCAGATCACTACAACGACGCAGAGGTATTAATAGAAGCCATGACAGTCGGGGCAAGAGAGAAGAGGGGCACTTTGTTTGCCAGCAAAAGTGTTATAGTTGGCATCGACTCTTTAGGGCCTGCAATCTCGAAGTATCATCAAGAGAAGGTCTTAAAAAAATACATGCTTGAGGTCAACCAAAAAGCTATGATCGATAGAATGGAAGTAGAGACGTTGCCCACCAAGCATTCAGATCCAACAGCTGTAGGACTAAAATTCCATACAAAAGAAGGTACAATAACATACTCTTCTGACACGGAATTTTTCGAAGGCCTTTATGAGGCTTACAAAGACTCAGATATCTTGATCTTAAACACCCTTCGACCCAAGGCTGACAGGATACCGTGCCATCTTTGTACAGAGGATGTTATAAAAATAACAAAAGAGATAAAGCCGAAACTTGTTATTTTAACTCACTTTGGAATGAAGATGCTCAAAACAAAATCCGCCGAGGCAAGAAGGGTCGAGAAGGAAACTGGTATTAGAACCATGGCCGCCACAGATGGTATAAGACTCAATATCCACAATATCCTAAAAAAGTCACAAAGTAAATTGGACACTTTTTAGAACTATCCAATGCTTTATTATTTTTTTGGTTAAAGCTTGCATTTGGTTGAAATAAATAAACACATGGGCCGATAATCAAACAAAAGTATATTTTTTGAATGCCCAGCATACTATTTGCCCCATTTACTTTCCGCTGAATTGCTTTTCATCTTCCGGCTTATCTGAGTTCTAGACTGTGTATGCCCACTAGATTTTATAATCGAAAAACCTGGCCAGTATCATGAACTCATTATACCAATTTTTCTATAGTAACACACATTCATATTTTGTGGAAAAATTTATAGAATCTTGAAATGAGATGAGAGGAAGAGTTAGAGTGGGAAGAACAGAGTGGAGTAGATTTTTATCTCATATGGCAAAGAATCTTAAAATGCCAAAAAGCGAAAGTATTTAAATACTATTTTCTATATATGGCATGTATGAAACTTGAATTGAGTGCGTTGCAGATAATGATATTAAAAGAGCTATGTGCTGATGAATACAGAAATATAAGCGGATTAGCTGGAGCTTTGGATAAAAGCCTAACAAGGGTATCAATAGCGATAAAAGACCTGGAGAAAAAGGGATTCGTTGAAACCCAAAAGATAGGGATCTCAAAACAGTTGGACATCTCCAGTAATAAGCATGCTGTATCCTTTAAAATCATGGCGGCCCAATATCCGCACCTCCATCTGGAAAAGCTTCTATCAGGTTCGGCCCTCCAGATTCTTCTGCCACTGACGTATCGCCAAAAACTGAGGCTTGAGGAGATTGAAAAATTATCCGGGTGCTCTGAGAGGACTCTGAGGAGGGTGGTGAAGGGATTAAAGGAGTTCGGTATAATGGTCGTGGATGAAAACTTTTCGTATTCTATCGGTTCGTTTTACTTCCGGCTCTCGGAGTTTATCAGGGATTTTCAGGGCTATCTCAATCTGAGGTTGGCTTTGTCTTTTTCAAACACAGCGGTCATTTTGTGGCAGCAGGGCAAGGAGTTTTTGATAAAAGCGCTGGCGGAGAAAAAAGTGGAATGTTTTTTTCCAACAGGTTATGAGAAGCTTTCGGATTATGGCATACAGTTGATTCTTACTGGGTCTAGGTACTACTTTTATTCACCATTCAAGAAGAAACTGGGTGTGGAGGATGCCGCCCTGCACACGCTGTCTTTGGAGCCGGAGAGCCCGAGAAATGTGCTTTATGTATTGATGATAGTGGCAAAAAACATCGGAAAAATTGACCGGGATTATCTCCGGTCTGAGGCAGCTAAATTTGGACTTGAAGGAGCGGTTGAGGACATAGCTCGATACCTGAAAACCAAGGGAATGCATAGGCCTGAGTACTTCCCTTTATGGGAGGAATTCAAGGCCAAGGCGGAGGAGTATGAGATATGCCTGTAAAGAGGTTTGCCAAAGATTATGTAAGAGTAGAGCTGGGGAAAATAGGCTCTACTTTAGGCAGAAGAATCACGGTATTCCTGCTCGGTGGATGCTGTATGACTTTCAGAGATCTAAAAGATGCTACAAAGGACGTGGACATGGTGCTTACTTCTCCAGAGGACATAGTGGACGTTGTGGATGCATTGAAGTCTTTGGAGTACTCTGAGATTAAAGAGCTCCCTGAAGAGTACGAGCATCTGGGCTCCTCTGCTGTTCTGAGAAATAAGAATGGATTTCAGCTTGACCTCTTTCTAGGACAGGTCTGTGGGGGACTGGAAATATCTGAAATGATGATGGGAAGAGCAGAATTTCTCAGAAGCTATGGCAACCTGGTTGTCTATTTGATGGCCCCAGAGGACATATTTTTCTTCAAAAGCATTACCGAGAGAGAGGCTGATCTGCTCGACATGCGGACTCTTGTGGAAGCGGGTCTTAACTGGGACATAATAAAGGAGGAATGTCGGCTTCAGGCAAAAAGAGGGATATGGGAGGCCTTCCTGTTAGAAAGGCTGATGGATTTGAAGGAGAGATACGGGATAGTAGCGCCTATTATGGGAGAGCTTCGTAAGATTGCTGGAGACGAGCTGGCAAAAAACCTCATAACAGGGATAATAAAAGACGGTAATGATACCTTCGATAAGATCGCAGGAGTGGTGAAGAAGCGGTTCAAATACTCCGGACCTTGGACGAGGAGGGAGCTAAAAAAACTCGAAGATGCAGAGGTCATCCAAGTCGAAAAGAAGAGAAGGAAGTATAGATATCGATTGAGGCAGCCGTAGCATGAGTTAAGGGAATGCCAATGAAGGTCGGAGTCTATCTCTGTAGGCAGATGGATCAAGGGAGAATCTGATGCGAGATAAAAAAGACTAAATCT
>JBHICB010000158.1:0-3360 GCA_046759365.1 Hydrothermarchaeales archaeon (SeqCode) | reverse complement strand
TTATCCAAGCACTCTTTACCGCTTGTGTACACTACAACTTCATAACCCTCTTTCTCTAGCAATATCTTCGTGATATCTACTATACCCGGCTCATCATCCACAAGCATTATCTTGGGCATATAGAACACCCCTTCTAATCTTTTACTTTCCTTATTATACTGTTATGCTATACTCCCTTTTTAATATTATGTCCAATGAACGCAAATGAGGTCTTTTCGTTAAGGTCTTATACTAAAATCTTCCCTCCAGATCCTACTAAATACTCTATGATTGAGCCATTGCAAAAAGAATTGTGATAACTTCAAATCTAATCATATTCCCTCCAAGTAAATTTACATTTCGTGCAGCGAAAAAATCTCGTCTCCGGCTCATCTGCGCCTCTAGTCTGTCTTAGCCACCACTCAGCCTTCATATTCTTACATTTCGGACATTCAGCCCTCGTAGTCGGCATCGTCTCAATCTCATCATCTATGATCACAAGCTCTTTTTTCTTTGTCCCACTATGAGTCAGCTTATAATTATCGCCCTTAGAGATTTTCCTCTTTGATCCGCATTTTGTACAGACAATCATACCATCCTTCGGTAGTACAAGACTTCCACACTTCTTACAAAACATCATTGGCCAACCTCGCATAATCCCTCAGGATCTTCTCATGATCGAAAGCTAAGTCTTCTTTCAATGCCTCTTCTAATTTAAATAGCCTTGCATCCATCGCGTCGCTCCCGCTTTTCTCTTCTCCTTGACCTTCTGCCCTAAAACAAATTGAGACCACATGGCCCCTGGGATCACGTCCTGGTTCCGAATAGACACCCATAAGACCAATTAACTCCAGCTTCAAGTTAGTTTCCTCTAGCGCCTCCCTCTTTATGGCATCCTCTGCGCTCTCCCCATACTCTATAAATCCTCCGGGCAATGCCCATCTGCCTCTATAGGGTTCGTTCTTCCTCTTTATCAACAAAATTCTGCCATCCTTTTCTATTATGGCATCGACTGTAACAGCTGGTCTTTTGTACTTTTCTTTCCTTACGGAGTCCATTGTCTCCACCACCAACCCAAAATCATGCTCTCCCCCTGGATTCTCCTTTTACTATAGCAGAAGCAATAAGATGAGCAACCCGAACAGGTTCTGGTATAAGACCACGCCTTACACTTAGTTTCACAATCTTTTTTGCATCCTCTAAAGCAATGCCCCGGGGATGGATATAAACCCTCCCGGAATTTACCTCAACTTTATGGATCTCGCCTGCACTGTTTAACGCCCTTAACTTTTCGTCTTTGTCTTCAAAATTCTCTAGAGCCTTTTTTACGGAGGTCATATCGGGCATCTTCCTAGTCACAACGATTATGGGTATCCCAGTGTTTTTGAATAGCTCTTTTAGGTCAACGATGTTGAAACCGCCAACAGTTATGCTGTCGAGCATTATTACCCTTATCTGTTGTTTGTGTCTTGAGGCATTGACCATCTCACTGATGCGATCTGTGGCATCAATTCCATCGACTGTTATCTCTGTTTTTAATACCCCTTCAATATAGTCTCCTCCCCTGAAAATAGTCCCGATCAATGGTACCTTTTCCCTACTCTTGAATCTAAATGGTGCGTCATCTATCCCTAGGATCCTTATCTCACCCTTGACCTCTCTAAACCTCACTTCTTCCATACCAAGTCCCCTATACACTTCAAAAGCTCAGCAAATGCAATAACAGAAGATTCGCGTAATTTTATTCGGTCTGATGAGGGTTCCAAATTCTCCCTCAATATCCTTACGGTCTCTTCCATCGTGATCATGCCTTTCGCCCAGGCAAAGATTATCATGCTCTCAACGAAGTCTGCCATGTCGTGCTTGTCCAACCTCCTGCCCCCATGTTCTCTTAAGCCCGATTTTAGAAGGGCCTCAGATAAGATATAGTTCGACACTTTTTTGCCAACTGGTTTCCCCATCACATTTGAAAGCGCCATAGAATAGATCAAGTTAACAAAGTTATCCCCAATATTTGAGAGTTCGTCCATCTCAAATTCAAAATCAAGCATTGGCCAAAGCCTCTTCGAACTTGGCTTTGATATCTATAAATGTCGAAGACAGCTCTTTTAGGGCAGCTTTGATTATCTTTTTATGACCGAATTTATCAGGCGGGACAATCTTCTTTGCTTCTTTATATATCTTCTCTAATACTTTAGGGCTAACATTTGACCTCTTTATAACTGCAGCAAGATCTGCATTAACAAGGTCTTCTGCAACCCTTACACCTGCCCTTTCCAGTTGTTTCACAGTTTTAGGGCCTACCCCTTTAATCTTCGAGAGTGGTATTTCTTCCCCAACTTTTTTGGAAACTTTTACTTTTGTCCTGACATAGACCTTTGGGTTTGAGAGAAGAGGATGCTCAATCTTATACGTTGCGTATTCCACTTTCTTGTGCTTATTCAAAGCATCCCTTAAAGCATTACAAAATGTGTGCCCCTCTCCAATCACTTCAAACTCGATTCCCTTCTTATCCTCTTTTAGAATTCTAGCTTCCATCGTCTCGCCGCCTATACTTCGCCCTTTCCATATTCTGTTGACATTTTTCTCCGACTGGTTCGCCGGCATTCGTTGCATTTGAGTATGTTGCCTTCCCTAGTCATTGGTAGATTGCAAAAAGAACAGTACGCCTTTATAACGCCCAACTCATTGTCCGCAGTGGAGAGCTGGATGGGTCTTCTATTGGTATTGGTAACCTTAGCTGCAATTATGTCGCCAGGCATAAATTCCCTTGAAAGATCCGAAACATAGGTATTTCTAGACTGTGATATATGCACTCCACCCCTGATAGAGCCAGCTAATGCCCTGTCTTTGCCTTTGATCTTAACAACATCCACAATCGCCATCTGCGGCTTGAGGTCAAACACTTTTCCTATTATGATGTCCCCTTCTTTTGGAATAGCGGGTACGTCCGTCCCTGGAATAACTGTTAATTTTCTCTCTTTCATATCGATGGATACCTTGCCTGTGACGGCTGCGCATATATTTCCATTCTCTTCATACGCCCCATTGCCGGGCATGTACTCCTCGCTATAACCCAAAACATCTCCTGGAACAACAAAGGTCCCGTTTTCCATTAGATTACCTCCATTTATCAAGACAATGAAATGATCCTGTATATATCGACTTTCGTTTTGACTGCTCTTTTCTTATGGAACTCATAGGAATACGGCAATCTGAAATCAACTGTCATGATTTCTGCTATCTCACCATTCAGCTGTCGGACATATCCTTTGATGAATTCTTGAGTCTCCATCTTGTGCATCGAATATATAACTTTCCCGACTTCCAATGCCTTCTCCAAAAATATCCTGTCAGCTTTATTTCTCTGAACCCCAAATG
>JBHICB010000157.1:0-3375 GCA_046759365.1 Hydrothermarchaeales archaeon (SeqCode) | reverse complement strand
GCAAATCCGTACCATGGGCATAGAGCATCAGATCCCAAGGTTCCTCGCTCACTGCATCCGGGCCACTGTTAAACCTTAAAGGCTGATCGCTGCCAGAGACCTTGTTTTTAGAATACTTTCTCCAAAGATTCTCCCCCGGCACAAACTTCGTCTCAACCTCAACACCTATCTCAGCAAGCTCCTGCTTGACAAAAAGAGAAACATTCTCCGCTGTCTTGCTACCAGTGCTCGTTACTAACGTAAGTTTTATAGGAGGTTCATAACCTTCCTCAATTAGTATCCTCTTCGCCTCGTTTTTATCAAACAGTTCACCCACCCCGAACTTCATGAGTCCCTCTTCCACATACCAAGGCGACGTCTTAGGGATAAAGCTGAAAGCCGGCTCACCAAATCCATATCTGACTGAGTTTATCAAAGTCACCTTATCTACGGCCATAGATAACGCCTGTCTAACCTCCTTCTTCCTCAGGCCTTCCCATCCATTAGCCCGCTGATTATAGTCCATGAGTGTATACGACCTTGTGGGTACTGTATGGATGTTTATAGTCTGTAATTCCTTGAATTTTTTGGCCTGATCCGGCTCTACCCCTGCATACATTATATCGCCGGCCTCTAAAGCAACATGCATTGCAGCAGATGTGCCAAATATCTTTGTAATGTACTTTTCGAAATAGGGCGCCCCACTTTCTTGACCTAAGTAGTAATCCGGATTCCTCTCAACCACAAACTTATCGCCCCTTATCCACTCGGAGAATCTATAAGGCCCCAAGTTGCCGGTGTATGATAGATTATTAAGCTCCTCAGCCTGTGTAAATGCCTCAACATCGCCCTCATACTTTTGGACAATGTGCTTGGGATAAGCTGTCAGGTCTGTAACAGTAAAGTAGAAAGTTGGATCCACTGTCTGCCTTACTATGCTAAGAGTCGTTTTGTCAACAACCCTGGGCTCCACATACACCTGCTCCCCATCAACTACCTCCTGCCAATCCCCTTTATAGTTGTAATTAAGCCAGTCAGAAAACATGAGGTTTTTCATTATATAAACAAAATCTTCTGAAGTAACCTGCCTGCCGCCAGTCCACCAAAGGTCGTCTCTTAACTTGACCATATATTCCAAACCATCTGCAGAAACCTCAATATCTTCATCAAGCCATCTAAGCTCTACCTCTATCTTATTGTTATATGTAATCAGGCCGTCCATGGTCAAGCCTACATAGCCAAATGACGCAGCATCTGCAGCGAGTATCCAGTTCAAGGTCTCGGCATCCCCGCCCGTAACGCCTTCAATGAATTGTCCCTTTACCTTGGGCAAAAGGCTTGCTTTAGGTAATGACACGCCCTCCTTTTTTGCGATGCACCCGACAGTCCCAGCCCCAACAAAAAGCAGGCCTGCCTTGGCACATATCTTTAAAAACCTCCTCCGTGGCAATGAATAGCTCATCTTGACTTCTACCCGGTGGACTTAATCATTTAACAATCTTTTGGATGTTCATCTCCAAAATGTCTTCAGCACCGGCTCCTTTTAACTTGGGTATAAGGATATTGACATCCTTTTTAGAAGCCACCGTCTCCAATGCATAGTAACCTGAATTGTAAAGTTTAGAAACAGTGGGGTTTTTCATTGCTGGTAGGATTTTAATAACATCTTCCAATCTTTCCTCTGAGACATTCATTGAAAGCAAGACCTTCCCCCTGGCCTCTATGACACCTAGCAAAAGAGTTTTAATCTGCACCATAGCATATCTTTTCTTAGGGTCATCCCAGGAGTCCTTATTGGCCAAAAGCTTGGTTGAAGACTCCAATATGGTGCCAACTATTTTTAAACGATTCTTCCTCAAGGTTTCACCGGTCTCCGTAAGATCTATGACAACGTCCATAAGCTCAGGTACTTTGGCCTCAGAGGCACCATATGAAAAATGGATCTCCACTGGAATGCCCAACTCATCGAAGAACCTTTTTGTCAGATTGGGAAACTCTGTCGTCACCCTGCTGTTGGGCTTTATATCCTCTGGTTTCTCAATGCTTGAATTCTCCCCTACTGCTACAACCAAACTGACTTTGCCTGAACCCTGTTTGCTGTATGGCATATCAGCTATTACTTCGACATCTGCTTCAGATTCACTTACCCAATCCCAACCAGATATCCCCAGATCAAAATAGCCTTCCTCGACATATTTTGGAATTTCTTGAGGCCTTAGGATCTTTACCTTATTGATTCTGGGGTCATCTATCCTCGGGTTGTAATCTCTAAACCCTTTTTTGACTTCCAAGTCTGCCTGCTTGAACAGCAACAAGGTCTGTTCTTCCAAACTTCCCTTTGGTATGGCGATGCCTAGCATAATTACACCAACATAAAGATACGGTCTTATAATATTTGGCTTTATAGTATTATTAACCTCCACAAATTTTTTACTTTCAAACCTAAATAGTCTCTATCCTCAGGTCTTCTATGTCATCTATTTCTAATATAGAGCTTTCCAATGCCTTGAGGTCAGCTCCCTCTACTCTTAAAACCATCTGTACAGTATAGCCAGTTGGTTTATTAAGGGATGTTGAGACAATGTTGCCACCATTTTGGGCTATCTTAGACGAGATATCTGCAAGCAATCCCGGTCTATCATTTGAGATTATCTTAATATCCACTACATACCCAAAAGATACATCTCCTTTTCTCAAAAGGACTTTTGCATCTTCTGTTGGCAGAATCCCACCTGTCCTGCCCTGCTTTGTCCTGATAAGGCCCAACTCCCTTAAGGTTCTAACAGGCCGGTCGATACTCCGGGGGTGTAGGCCCAAACTCTCAGCCAATTCCGCCATATGCAAACCAGGATTTTCTACTACATGCTCAATTATTTCTTTGGTCAGACCAGTCAATCTCATTAAACCACGCGTAGATATATGGAAAAAGTATATAAATAATTAACGCCATTATTGCTGATGGCACTTATAATAACGCGTTGTATACTATAATCAACGCGTAGTATACTTAAACCATTTCAATTCAAAAGAGGTGTAAAGCCATGAACCGGATACTTGAGATCCTACAAAACAATGCAAAGGCGACAGTCGAAGAGATCACCACCATGACTGGGCTCTCCGAATCTGAAGTCAAAAAGAAGATTAAGGAACTGGAGAAGAGTGGAGTAATCATTGGTTACAAGACAGCAATAAATTGGGAAAAAGCGGGCATAGAATCCGTACATGCTTTGGTCGACGTAAAGGTCACACCAGAGCGCGGCAGAGGCTATGATGCCATAGCTGAGAGGATATATCGTTTTCCCGAGGTAAAAGCGCTTTATTTAGTCTCCGGCATGTATGACCTCTCGGTCTTAGTAGAAGGTAAAACAATGAAAGAGGTTGCATACTTCATATCTG
>JBHICB010000156.1:0-3442 GCA_046759365.1 Hydrothermarchaeales archaeon (SeqCode) | reverse complement strand
GGGCGCCTCCACGATGCCTGTTGTGGAGATAACAGTGAGGGGCGGATGAACTATAACCGTCCTACCATGGTATCTATCACTCCAAGTGGCCAGCATCCTGCTTGTAAATAAGATGTGAAAACCGCTGTTTAAAAAACCTCGAATAAGTGAAACAAACTCCCAGCCTTCGTAGACATTTGTAAGATCTCTTTTAAGCCTTAAAGGCTCGTTCTTTTTAAAAATCCCGATTTCAGTCTTTATATCTTCGGTGCTGGGTTCAGGATTTAGGACCCCTTTACGGGTTTTATCCTTTATCCTTATCCGCGCCAAATCCCCTGCGATCTCCTTTTCTTTTATCTTGAAGTGTTTGAAAAAATCCCCTCTGGTCTTGACATCAAATCCTTTTTCTACAAGATACCCTCTGACATAATCCAGGTTAAGATTCCCTGGCACAAGGTCTGTATAGAGATAAACCTTAAACATCGAGTTAAGTCTTCAAAGAGAGTATAATAAACTTTTTTAAATTCAGGTGGTGTTTAAGACACATGGATGTCGCAACCTTAGGTCATGTCAGCATAGATACTGTAAGGACCGATGAAGGGGAAAAGAATCAGTTAGGTGGCGCAGCTGTTTATTCAGCAATGGCTTCCAAGGTATTTGGAAAAACCGGAATAGTCTCCCGGGTCGGAATGGATTTCCCACCTAAAAATTACAAAGTCCTCAAGGATGCAGGTATCATCACGTCAGGCATTAAGAGGATAAGGGGAAAAAGCACTCGCTTTACCATAACCTACGACAAACAAGGCAACGCAAATTACGGCGACTACAAGGTTGGAGTGGGCGCTCACATAAGGCCGAAGGACATCCCGCCAGATTACATGAAGGCAAAGGCATTTCACATAGCACCTACAGCCCCGAGCAAACAGAAGAGGGTAATCAAACACCTCAGGAAAAACTTCTACGGCATTGTGTCTTTGAATACCCACATAGGATACTTTAAAAAGTACAGGAAGAGCTTGTCGGACCTGATAAAGGATGTCGACATATTTACGCTAAATGATGAGGAAGCGACTTTTCTGACCGGCTCGAGGCGTTTCGAACAGTCGTTAAGGCAATTTAAAAAGATAAAGCACAACATTGTGATTATAACCCTGGGCGTTATAGGGAGTGCCATCATAGAAAACGACGAGGTCAACTTCTTCCCCTCTGTTGTTCAGCCCAAGATTGTGGATCTTACGGGGTGTGGCGACGCATTTGCAGGAGCCTTTGTGGCAAGTTACTTGAAGACACAAAATTCGACAAAATCAGCTAATATAGCAAACAGCATAGCTAGCATAGCCGCAACTGATTGGAATTTCAGTGCTCTTAAAAACATGAAATACAAAAACCTTGAAAAGTTCCAGTTATTCGTCATAGCACGGCAGAGGCAGCTGGCAAAAAACCAGAGGAACATAGAGCATTTCCTAAGATGATGCATTCGAAATTTTTCAAACCAAAGTTTATATGACAATTACAACCAAATAATAATGGGGCAGTTGATATGGAAAAGAGTTTCAAGACCCGCATACTGGATATAATGGAAGGACGACTTGAGGTAGTACTAAACGAGGAGGACATGAAGGAGGTCAGCCTTCATCCCAAGGACCGGATGCGGATCTGGACAGACCACAAAAGCTGTATTGCTGTTGTTAATTCATCAACCAACTTCATCAAGGAGGGGGAAATGGGGGTGGCAAAAGAGGTGGTCGATATTTTGAATATAAAGGAAGGTGACATAGTCCAGGGCATTCCTGCAGAAAGACCCCACAGTGTAGAGTTCATAAAAAAGAAAATGGAAGGATGTGCCCTAACTGAAGTTGAGTACGAGACGATAATAAAAGACGTCATCTCCAACAAACTCACAGAGATAGAGATAGCGGCATTCATCTCAGCACTTTACATTCATGACATGACCCTTGATGAGACTGTCTCTTTGACAAAAAATATCGCCCAAACAGGGGAGACCCTCAACATAAAGAAGAAGCCGATTTTCGACAAACACAGCCTAGGAGGAGTCCCAGGAAACAAGATAAGCCTCATTGTAGTGCCGATAGTTGCTGCTGCTGGGCTTACGATACCGAAGACCTCCTCCAGGGCGATAACATCTGCCAGCGGAACTGCAGATACCATGGAGGTGCTCGCTTCCGTGATATTCAACGCTGAAGAGATAAGAGAAATTGTAGATAAGACCAATGGGATAATTGCCTGGGGAGGAGGAGTTAATCTGGCGCCGGCAGATGACATCTTTATTCAGGTTGAATATCCCCTCTCTTTAGATCCACACAATCTGGCCATCTGCAGCGTCATGGCAAAAAAGCTGGCCGTAGGTGCCGAGTTCGTCGCCATAGACCTGCCCATGGGTCCCGGCACCAAGATAAAGGACATGGCAACGGCAAGAAGATTTGCCAAAGATTTCATAGAGCTGGGTGAGAAGATCGGAATAAAAGTGGAGTGTGCGATAACATACGGTGACAAACCCATAGGTAGGGCAGTAGGACCAGCGTTGGAGGCAAAAGAGGCTTTGTTAACGTTGGAAGGCAAAGGACCCAGCACAAGCCTTTTAGAAAAGTCCACGGGAATTGCAGGTATAATTCTTGAAGCCGGGGGTGTTGCAGTGAGGGGAAATGGTAAGAAGACAGCCGAGGAAATTGTTAGCTCCGGCAAGGCTTTAAAGAAACTGAGGGAGATCATAGAAGCTCAAGGCGGAAACCCAGATGTAAAGCCCGAGGACATACCGCTTGGTAAATTCAAAGAGAAGGTGAAAGCCCTGGAGGAGGGCTATGTTACCCAAATAGACAATAAATCCGTTGTCCAGATAGCCAGAACTGCTGGTGCACCCAAAAGTAAAGGAGCTGGCTTACTATTCCACGTAACACGAGGTGTGAAGGTCAAGAAGGGCGACACACTATTTGAGATTTATTCAGAGTCAGAGTACAAGCTCAAGCAGGCCTTACTTCTGGCAAAAAAACTTTACCCGGTAAAACTGGAAGGCATGCTTATGGAGAGAATTCCTTCTTATAGGTATTTGGAGTAAAAAAAGAAAAAATTGGGCCGATTCCAATACTCGACCCCAGGGCGGATCACAACCCCCTGACTTACATTTTAGTTTCTGCTTCTTTCTTCTCAACAGGTTCTTCAGTCTTGACTGGTTCTTCGGTATCGATCGCTGGTTTTTCTGTCTCTTTGGGCGCTTCTGTTTCAGTGGGTTTTACGGTTTCTACTTGCTTCTCTTCTTCTTTTTGTTCTTCGTCTTCCTCTTTTTCTAGTTCTTCCTTCTCGTCAGTCTCTTTGTCCTCAGAATCTTTTTCTTCTGGTTTTTCTGTCTCTTTGGGCGCTTCTGTTTCAGTGGGTTTTACGGTTTCTACTTGCTTCTCTTCTTCTGTTTCTTCTGGCCTCTCAATCTCCTCAGATTCCTTCTCTTTTT
>JBHICB010000155.1:0-3471 GCA_046759365.1 Hydrothermarchaeales archaeon (SeqCode) | reverse complement strand
GAAGCACTCCTTCTGTCCCGAGTTCAATAGCTGCCTTTACATCCTCGCCCTTTGATATGCCGGCGCCACACAGGATCGTTACATCCTTTAAGACCTCTTTTACAGCCTTAACGGAATCTTTGACAATCTCAGGATTCGCCTTAGATACTGGGATTCCAGAGCCTATAAGCTCCGGAGGCTCTATGGCGATCATTGTAGGCTCAAGGGCTGCAGCCGCAGAGCTTACTGATGTATTGTTTGTGCAGACTACCGTTACAAGATCGAGTTCTTTTGCCTTGGCAACTACAGCCTCTATATCGGCGATGGTCAACCTGTGCTCTGAGTGGTTCACAAGGGTTCCGACAGCACCTGAGGCCTTCACAGCATCAAGGACAGTCCAACCTGTACAGCTCCCAGGAGAAAAGGCGTCAACATGCTGAGCCAAGACAGGGATATCTACCTGCCTAGCAATCCATGATAGATCAACCTGCTGGGGGCAAATGGCGGTGCTGACCCCCGTCTCTTCTGTAACTTCCTGGCATGCCCTTGCGAGTTCAAGACCTTTCTCGCCCATGGACTCGGCATATGTCTTGACATTGAGCATGATCACTGGTGTCTTTATATCCATAGTTTCACCTGAACTTTACTCGACTTTCTCAAACCGATCGCCGAGTTTCTTTAATACCTTTGGTAGCGTTGTGTACTCCATCTCTGCAAGAGGTAGCCTATGGGGCTCGAACGGACCATGCCTTCGCATATACTCTGCTATCTTCTGGGCCTTCTTGCGGGTGCAATCATATGCTGGATCGTCGAACAAATCTACAGGTCCAACTAGACCGCCGTTGTTTATCTGGAAACCGGCCGCAACAACCCTCGGAGGACCGTCGAATCTAGTACATGCTGCATGCCTAAATGGCACAGGCATTAAAGGTCCGTTGTGGCTGCCTCGCATCCATCCACTGACTAGGAAGGGGAATGCAAAGGGCTCCAAAACTTCGCCTAAAGCAGGAAGACCTGATTGTGACCTAACAAGGGCAACAGGGTCATCTTTTCCCACATATTCTCCGGCGATCTGAAATAGCTTTTCTGTGCTTATCGCAGCTACCGGTTCCTCTGCTGGTAATTTCGGATGTGTATCCTTCGGGAAGACCCTCTTGATGACATATCTACTTTTAGCACCAATCAATGCGAGCATGCCATACATTTCTTCGGGTGCATTCATAAAGACCCTTTTGTGCTCCAATATGTCCCAGATCTCAAACCTGAAACCACCGTGACAGTTTGGGTCTATCACCAAACCTGCTGTGTTAAAGGGATCTGCAAATATTCTATATATCGGCAGATTAAAGGCCCCAGGTTCGGTCTTGTCCATCATAAATGCAACTAAAGGTTCTCCCTTCCTCTCTGTAAATTCCAATTCAGCTATGCCTGGACCCATACCACGTACATTCCCGGAGAACGCGTCGCTTAACATGTCCTGTCCTGCTCCATAGAGCTTCAAATCTTTGGCAACCGCTGTTGCTTCTTCAAAGATACTCCATGCAAGACCGTGTATCTCTTCGTTGTCAGCACCTTTGTAGTGTCCCATGATCAACTGCAGATCATCTCCAGCCCCCATAGTATGGAAACCTGCTAAAAGTCCGTTTTCCTTGGCTTCTTTCAATCTTTTGCCTGCGGTCTCAACCAAAGCCGGGTGTACAGTTGCATGGCCCGGATATCCCCCGACATCTGCTTTTATCAAACTAATGGTTACTTTACCCATTTCAATCCCTCACTTTATTTTTTTTCTATAATAATTACTATTACCAATATATCCTTTTACCTGAAGCGTCTCTGAAGTATTTTCCAAAGTCTTTAGTATTCTCAACTTCGACATCCCTGAACGTTGGCCCTTCTTTACAGACTCTAAGCCCTGAGTCGTCTACAACACATTGACCACAGATTCCGATTCCACACTTGAAATATCGTTCCATTGAGACTTGAGCGGGGATGTTGTTTTCCTTTGCCAGGTGCAATATCTTTATCATCATAATCTCAGGGCCGCAGGTGTAACATGCATCAAATGTCTTTTTCTCTAATACTTCTTTAAACTTATCTGTGCAAAATCCCTTAAATCCACATGTGCCGTCATCTGTACAAACATGAACTTCAGCTCCCGCCTTCTCCAGCCGATCATGAAATAGAATCTCACACTCCGTCAATGAACCAATTATAACAGTAGCTTCTATGCCTTTATCTATTGCACGTTCAACCAGAGGAGTAAGAGGTGCCATGCCTACTCCCCCACCAATTACAGCAATTTTTTCGCCAGTGACCTTGAATCCTCGTCCCAAGGGGCCTCTTACGCCCAAGATATCCCCTTCTTTCATGTTGTGCATTTTGGTTGTGGTTGCCCCTTTCTTTAGTACTGTAAATCCCACGGATTCACCAGGGTAAGAGATACTTATAGGTTTTTCATCCATTCCTGGAACCCATACCATTGCAAATTGACCCGGCATCGCTGGCATATCCATATCTAAACGGAAAGTCTTGATGCTCCTGGATTCCTGGACTATCTCTTTTACTCTTCCTGTTTGCATCAATCTAACAGGCATGATAAAACCTCACTGGGCGGCCCCAACTAACTCTCCAACATTGTTATAGCCGTTTCTATCCATGAAGTCTTCGATCTCTTGTGTGACTTTCATAAAGTCTGAGATACCCCTGTGCAACACAGCTGTTCCAATTTGTACTGCAGAAGCACCCGCCATCATAAATTCTATAACATCTTCTCCTGTTGTAATCCCTCCACAACCAATCACAGGCATATCCGTCTCTTTAGCTATATCATATACTGAGCCTATTGCTATGGGTTTGATGCATGGGCCGCTTAACCCCCCAAACTTATTTGCCATTATGGGCATCTTAACGTTTATGTCAATCTTCATGGCCCTTACAGTATTTATCGCAGTGATGGCATCACATTTTGCCTCTTCACAAGCTTTAGCTATGGAGACAATGTCGCTAACGTTTGATGTAAGCTTTGCTATCACCGGGATCTTTACACTCTCTTTTACAGCCTTTACTGCCTCAAAGGCTAGGTCTTTGTTCTGGCCATAATATGCACCAGCTTTTGTAACATTGGGGCAGGAGAGGTTCAACTCTAGGGCATCCACACCATACCCTTCCATGCCCTTTGCTACTTCAACAAAATCCCTTATGTTAAAACCATATATGCTTCCAATTACCGGAACATTTCCCTCTTTTGCTTTTTTGACCTCATCTTCAAATTCCTTATAGCCGGGGTTGGCTAAGCCAATGGCATTTAAGACTCCATTTTCGATCTCGATAACGCTCGGATTTTTATGCCCTTCCCTTGCCATCGTCCCGATGGATTTTGTAACAACCGCCCCAGCCCCGTTCTTAGCAACCTTCTTCATGGTTGATCCAACCACGCCAAGAATGCCTGACGCAAGGATGGTGGGATTTTCTAGATTCATCCCACAGAGTTTT
>JBHICB010000154.1:0-3510 GCA_046759365.1 Hydrothermarchaeales archaeon (SeqCode) | reverse complement strand
AACTCAACCACTCTCTCAGCATCATCAAAACAAACTTTAAATTTATCAAAGACGCCAGCCCTCCCCACTAAATTAAATTTTATCACGAATTCTTCAGAAAAGAGCACTTTACATGGTATTTCCATACCTCCAACGACCAAGATAATATCGTTCAAATAAGCGCAGATATGTCCACCTATGCCCGCCGGAAATATCTTTTCACCTTTAAGATAATCAATACCAAGATATTCAGCGATTTCCGAGTTGAATATACTGAAAGTTGCACCAGAATCCACATAAGCCCTGGTTAAAATGTTCTTCTCACTACTCACCAGTTCCACGGGCACAATGGGGTAGAATCTGCCAGCTATCTCTTCATATTCAAAGTTTAAAGGGGGCATAATATGTAGACCTCTTCCTCAATCGGAACCTGGAAGATCTCTGGTTTCTTGGCAACACCCTCCACTTTGCTCACCACCTCTTTCAGAGCCTTCCCGCTTGCCAATATCTTACCCTCTTCTACAGCAACCCAAAGTCCACGATACTTCTTTAATTTATCCCAAGGGATATCCATCATCAATCACCCACCGATAAATCTAGATCCATTATAAAATAAAAATTCCTTAACAAGAACAATCCCTACCCACATCTATAAAATAACCTCTTCTAAATAAAACTCCTATGTGGAACACCGATCCAAACCCTGATATCTATCACCTATATCCCACATCTTGTATATATATCGATCGTCATACTCCTACCCGCAGTCTAATGTCAAATCTAATTTTCCAAAAATATATTTATTCCCTCCTCTCTAAAGCTTTAGGGGGCCAGGGTTGCCAAGGATGAGTACCTCAATTCTATACTATAGGCGGGGCGGAGTTGCTCATGGTGCATGATTTGTATTGTGCTTAAAGAATAAGAGGTTTAAACGCCTGTTGAAAGAAGGGACTGGGAGTAGATTGAAATCAACTTGATGCGGAAAATGGGGTAATAGGCCTTAAACTTGAAGAGGTATTTCTTATCCTACCGGACAAATCAGCACCCAATGATTTGACAGCCACGATATGGGGAAAGTAATATATAAACTGAAAAATCAAAGAGAACATTATGAAGATAGCTCCAAGGATCAGTGTAGATGAGAAAATTCGTTTTGGCAAGCCTGTGATTAGTGGGACACGTATCCCGGTAGATCTTATTATCGGCAAACTTGCGGGAGGAATGAGCTACGATGAGGTTATGGCCGAGTATGAAATCACCCGTGAGGATATATTGGCTGTTCTTAACTACGCTGCCAAGACCTTATCTAGCGAAGAGGTCAAAGCGATAGGGTAAAATGCCAAAATTTGTGATCGATGAGGATATCCTGTTATGTATAACTTTTACATCGTTATTATTCTATTAAGGGTATGGTGGTAAGAATGGTATACCAATCTAAGGTGACTGAAAAGTTTCAGGTCACAATCCCGAAGAAGCTGCGGGAGGCATACAATCTAAAGGCAGGCACTACGATCTCTTTTATGCCCAAAAAAGATGGGATCGAAGTCAAGTTTTCAAGAAAAATAGAAGACATCGCCGAGAAGCTGTATGGGGCCGCAAAAATTGAGGGGGATGCTGTTAAGATAGTTCGTAAAGTCAGAAGTGAGCCGAAATGAGGGCATTTGTTGACTCGAACATTTTTATATACGCAGTTCAGGCCCATCCAGAATTTGGAGGTGCCTGTAGGGATATAGTCGCAGACATTGAAAAGGGGAAGATAGTTGCTACTACATCCACGTTGAATATCTCAGAAGTGGGAGAAGTGATAGACAGATATGCGGGTA
This sequence comes from Hydrothermarchaeales archaeon (SeqCode), assembly GCA_046759365.1. Taxonomy (GTDB): domain Archaea; phylum Hydrothermarchaeota; class Hydrothermarchaeia; order Hydrothermarchaeales; family SZUA-236; genus JAZFTJ01. The sequence goes on along the minus strand of JBHICB010000154.1, from coordinate 1,708 downwards.
GAAAAGAATCCTGCCGCGTGGTGGAATTGTTGCTCGCCCTCCCTATGGATATCTCGCCTGTGGTAAAAGAGCATCTTATCATGGCCTTAGGCTATTTTAACGAACACTCGACCAACTATTTCGACTGTGTATTTCTCGCTTTGATGGAGGAGAAGTTCATTGATGTTATAATTACTAATGACCGGCATTTTGAGAATGTGGATGGGATAAAAGTGATAACACCAAAGAGGTATGTGTAAGTCCATTATTTTTTGTCGAACTCTTATTCTTTGGATTATAATTTAAAGTTTCAATTGGATTAACATTATCTTGAATCATATTAAATGTAGTTAATAAAAAGGGCAGTGGATAAAGATGGCAGGCGAAAAGCATTCCGGATTTCATAATTTTGTATTTATATCTTCCTTGATCCTCTCATATTTAGTACTTGTTCTCGGGCTTGGCGTTCTCTTAAAAAATTTGTATGGCGTCTCTTTTTTGACGACTTTTGTTTTGTCTTTAAACAGCATAATTATTTTAATATGTATTTATTACCTCTACCAGATGGGCATCAAGATTTCAAAAAAACTTTTAGTTCCAATATTTTTTCTTTCCATTATCATCATCGCTGAACTGGTCTTCGCCAATGTTAACATAACATATGGACTTATCATCCATCTTTTAACAATCTTTTTAGCCCTCTTTTCACCTTTTATCTTAAAATCCAAAGAGGCAGATTTAGCACAGGCCTTTATTTTGGTATCCCTTTTAAGGCTAATAAACGTCGGCATGCCCCTTGAAGGGATATCAATCTACTACCAATTCCTAGTCATCTACTCTTTGTTGATGCTATCAATTGCCGTTTATCTTTATTCAAAAGGAATCGGTCTTTATGATCTGGGGATAAGGTCCAAAAGCTTCAAAGTCTTTCTAATGTTCGGTATTTTAATCGGCATTTTGTTCGGCTTTACTGAGTACACTATACTTGGGGTAACCAAGGTCTTTCCGTCCTTTTTTTTAGCATCCCTTTCTGTCTTTTTTATCCTTGGTTTGGTAGAGGAGTTGATATTCAGAGGGGTGATGATTTCAAGCTTAAAAATGGTTGACCCATTTTCTGCCATTTTGCTTTCCTCCATCGCTTTTGGTGTGATGCACAGCGTTTGGCTAGAGCCTTTGGAGTATTTTTTCACCTTCTATGCCGGCTTGGTTTTGGCTTTAATTTATTATAAGACTGAAAGTCTTACAATTCCTGTTGTAACACACATTGTAATTAATTTTATTTTATTCCAGGCTATTCCTTTTAAGATTTTATAAGGTAGGATATTATGCGAAAGCTAAGTTCACGTGTGGAGATCTTCTTATTTGTTTCTCTGGTTTTGTTAATTGCATGGGTTCCTCTGATTCTTTTCAATCCCATGGCTGAAAGTGCTGTTGCGGCAGAAGGTCTTTTAAGCGGCTCTTCAGAGTTGTTTCCCGAAGTAGAGGGGTATTCCTTATTGGTGGTTGATGAAGAATTTGAGGACATTGTGAAAGGCAACATGATAGGGGCAGATGTTTTAATGAACGAGGATGCCGTTTCTTCTTATGTTTACTGGAAGGAGGATGAACAGGTCCTTCTTGTTGTAGAAAAGATCAAAGTAGGTTCGGTTAGATATTTGGAGGAGCATTTTAAAAAGGAAGGGTGGGCAGTTGATTTAGAAAAGAGTGGCAAACAGATGATTTTATATCC
>JBHICB010000153.1:0-3512 GCA_046759365.1 Hydrothermarchaeales archaeon (SeqCode) | reverse complement strand
AACGACTGTGGAGTTATTATGCCTCTGCATCCCGTGGGCAAGAAGGATTTTGAGAAATTCGAGAAGAGATATTTGCCTGCCAGTGGATTCGGGGTTCTGGCATTTACAACTACTGAAGGTGTCATGTCCCACTATCAAGCAAAGGAGAGAGGTATAGGCGGCAGACTATTGGCCTATGTATATTGAGGTGCAAAAGTATGCTATCCCTTAAAATTGAGGAAGTTATCGAGATTCCTGAAGGCATCTCAATAGAGGTCGAAGATGGAGATGTATGTGTAAAGGGGCCAAAAGGAGAGGTCACAAAAGAGCTCCATTATCCCGGGATCAAACTTCATAAGGAAGATGATTCTGTTATCATCGAAACAGAGAATCCAAAAAAGATTCAAAAGGCCTTGGTCGGAACTTATGCGTCGCATATAAAAAATATGATAAAAGGAGTAACCGAGGGTTTTGAATACAAGCTCAAAATAGTCTATGCCCACTTCCCTATGAGCGTGAAAGTTGGAGAGGGAATCGTTGAGATAAATAACTTCCTCGGAGAGAAGGTACCAAGGACTGCAAGTATAGTGGGTAATAGTACAGTATCCGTCAAAGGCAGCGCAGTTGTCGTTACCGGTAATAGTATCGAAGATGTGGGTCAGACTGCTGGAAATATAGAACTGGCCACCAAAGTCAAGAAGAGGGACAGAAGGGTGTTCCAAGACGGTATTTATTTGATCGAGAGAAACGGCATTCCGATAAGGTGAGCTTATTGCTGAAAAGTAAGAAACCGAAATTCAAAAGACAAGAACAATCGAGATACAAACGGCTTGCTAATAAATGGAGAAGACCCAGAGGTCTCCACAGTAAGTTGAGGACGAAAAAAAAGGGAAAGGGTTCCAGACCCTCCATAGGTTACGGTAATCCAGAAAGTATCAAAGGTCTTCATCCCTCCGGGCTAAGAGAAGTGAGGGTCTCAAATCCATCCGATTTGGAGGGTGTAGATCAAAAAAGCCAAGCTGTACGGATTGCTGGCTCTGTTGGAAAGAGAAAGAGGATGGAAATCTTGAAGAAGGCCAAAAAGATGAAGCTGAAGGTTTTAAATCCCGGAGTGATGGGCTGATGGATCTGAAAACGCAAAGAAGGTTGGCTGCTAAAATATTAAAGGTTGGCCAGAATAGAGTCTGGATGGACGAGGATAAGCTTACAGAAGTTTCTGAAGCAGTTACAAGAGACGATGTCAGAAGGCTTATCCGGGAAGGGATTATCCGGGCAAGGACTGAGGTCGGGGTAAGCAAGTATAGGGCCAGAAAGCGGAATATCCAGAAAGCTAAAGGCAGGAGACGTGGCCACGGAAAGAGGAAGGGCACGCTTGGTGCCAAGGTCACCAAGAAGAGAAGGTGGATCCAAACAATAAGGCCTGTCAGAGATTCACTTAGAAAGCTTAGAGATACTAACAAGATAGATAGATCGACATACAGAAAGCTCTACATGATGGCAAAAGGTGGAATATTCAGGAGCAGATCTCATCTTAATACGTATGTCAAAGAGCATAAACTGCTGAGGAGATAGAGATGGCAACTGGACCGAGATATAGAGTACCTTTCAGGAGAAAGAGAGAAGGCAAAACGGACTACAGGAAACGCCCCAAATTGGTGATGTCCAGAAAGCCAAGATTGGTTGTCAGGAAGAGCTTGAAGCACGCCATTGTCCAGTTGATTGAATACCACCCCAAGGGCGACATTACAATTGTTTCCGCCCATTCCAAAGAGTTAGAAAGCTTCGGCTGGAAGGGTAACACCTCCAATTTAAAAGCCTTTTATTTGACTGGTTTGATTTGTGGTAAAAAGGCTGTTGATAAAAAATACAAGGAGGCTGTTTTTGACAGTGGACTTTCTTCGTTGATCAAAAAATCGAATATCTTTGCTGCCCTGAAAGGGTCTCTGGATGCAGGTATGAAGATTCCGTATGGTAGTGATGTACTTCCCGAGGATGATAGGATTAAAGGAACGGATGTCGAGAAGATCATAAAAAAGATCAATTCTGGAGGAAAAAAGTAGATGCCTGAATTAGAAGATTGGAAACCAAAGACCAAGCTCGGTAAGATGGTAAAAGCAGGGGACGTTAAAGATATAAACGAGGTCTTCAGGATAGGCCTCCCGGTAATGGAATCGGAGGTAATAGATTCCCTTCTGCAGAATTTGGAAGAGGAAGTTATCGACATAAACCTCGTCCAAAAAATGCACAGGTCAGGTAGAAGGGTTAAGTTCAGAGCTACAGTAGTTGTAGGTAATAAGAACGGATATCGGTTTGGGCAAGGCAACCGCTAAAGAGGTTGGACCTGCCATAAGGAAGGCGATAACCGATGCCAAATTGAATATGATCGAAATCAGAAGGGGCTGTGGTAGTTGGGAGTGCAATTGCGGCACTCCTCACTCTATGCCATTTTCAGTAACCGGCAAATCTTCCAGCGTCTGCGTTACACTGCTTCCCGCACCCAGAGGCATAGGATTGGCTGCTGGAGACATAACAAAAAAGCTCTTGAAACTGGCAGGTGTTACCGATGTATGGTCGGTCTCCAAAGGCCAAACCCAGTCAACAGTCAACCTCACCAACGCGGCTTTCAATGCTTTGATGAATACTTCATTGCTGAAGGTCTCCGATGAGCAGATGAAAGCACTGAATATAATCGAGGGCAAGGTAAAAGAAGATGCAATCGAAGAATGAAGACCACCCTAAAAGACTGGTAGTAATCAGAGTCAGAGGAAAGGTAAACGTTAAAAAAGAAATAGAGGACACACTGAAGATGCTCAGGCTTTATAGGATAAACCACAGTGTCCTGATTAGCAGTACTCCTTCTCTTAAAGGCATGGTAGTAAAAGCGAAAGATTACATAACATGGGGCGATGTCGACGAAAAGGACATCTCTTTACTGTTGAAAAATCGGGGTGAATTGATTGGAGGAGAGAAGCTGACAGATGCTTATGTGAAGAAGAACACACGGTTCAAGTCGATTGCCGATTTTGTAAAGGCTTTTGCTGCTTCAAAAGCGGAGCTTAGTGACATCCCAAATCTTAAGCCCGTCTTCAGACTCCATCCTCCTAGGAAAGGGCACAAAAGAATAAAAAGGGCTTTCAAAGACGGTGGTGCCCTGGGTTATAGGGGTTCCCAGATAAAGGATCTGGTCTACAGGATGAGGTAGTGCCCATGGCAACACGAAACAGAAAGATTCGGAAAAAGAGAGGTACCAGGACCTGTGGAGGCGGCTCTCACAAGAAGAACAGGGGCAAGGGCAACAGAGGCGGCAGAGGGATGGCAGGGACCCACAAGGGCAGATGGACATGGGTGGTGAAGAACGCCCCTGACTACTTTGGAAGAGAGAAAGGGTTTAAAAGACCAGTTACAGAAAGGCCATCCATTATAAATCTCAACGAATTGGATGAGAGGATAGAGCAACTTTTAAGCGAAGGTTTTGCCAAAAAGAGAGGTAATAAAATCGAGATCGATGTAACAAAGATCAACTGCGATAAGGT
>JBHICB010000152.1:0-3520 GCA_046759365.1 Hydrothermarchaeales archaeon (SeqCode) | reverse complement strand
GATAAGAAGTTGTCCAAGTATTATGTAACATGATTAAATTGTTAGAGCACTAGGTACAAGAAGTCCATCTGCCTGAAGTGTTCAGAGACCATGGTATTTAAAAAAACACGGCCCCAGAAAAAAGTATCATATGAAGAATTTTTAGAGATTTAAATCCTACTTTATCTTTGGGTAAATCTAGTGTTCTTCCTTCTTTTCAAAGATTTTTGGATCTTTCTTTTTTCAACCAATGCCTATGTGATGTAATTTATGCTCGATCTGTCGAAGTTCGGCACCATCTCGACTTTTAAGCCTTCCTTGGGTGTCCAATCAGAAGCAGGGTAGACCAAATAGGGTAGGAATCTTGACATGTCCTCGGATATTAAAGTGGCAAGGTGTTCTGGTCCAAAGATATCCCGGGTTATCTTATAGGTCAATCCCCTTGTATAATGCTCATCCAGGTTTCCGAGGGAATGTAGGTATTCATGTAGCAATATGTGAAATGAGTACGGTTTGAACAAAGCATGGTTTGACTCAGTAATCTTCCTCAGTGGGGTCTTGTTCATTATTATTATGTTTGAGCCCACTGGATAGAAAGCACCAATAAGATAGTTTTTATGACCTCCAAGCTCAGCTAGACCGAGATTAAGGCCAGCCCTTCCTGTGTGAAGTTTCTTTCTAACAGCCTCCTTTACTATCTCAAAAATATCGGCCAGATTTTCTGTCTGTTCCAATCTTTCGGGAATGGGTATGACCAATTTTTAAACACCTTTTAATAACTTTTTGTAATAAAAAGAATGTTATCGTCTTTAATGGTTTTGTAAACTCAAAATAAATGCAACAAAAAAAGGTGGCCGTTTTAACTACACAAATGTGTAATCTACTGAAAAGTCATAATTTTCGGAAACCACAGAGGTAGCACTAGCACTGATCTCATAATTACCGTTAAATGCTTTGTATATAAACTTTAATGATTGGTCAGCTATAGCCTGACCTACAGCAGTGTCGCTCGTTCCTTTGATTTCAAATGTTATTGTTATTGGTGTTAATCCACCTACCTCGGTACCTTTGTAATAATCCATCCCAACTATTTGGATTGTTTTGTTTGGTTGGGTAATGCCGGTGCCAGATTCTGTAAAGCCCATGCCCAAAATATTTGCAGCATATGTCGCGCCATCTCTGGCAGCGGTGACCCCTTGGTTCAATTCCTTATTACTTCTAATGGAGGGGTAGATGTTTATTGCAATTAGAATGATTGCTCCCACTATCAGTAATAATTCGATGGCGGTCTGGCCTCTCTCCGATTTCATAGTGTATTTTTATTGAAAATGAGATATAAGGGTTGTGTTGTTGGATACAGCGATTTTAATGGAGTAAAACTGAGTCAAGCCATCCATGAACCTGCTTATTGAAAAGGTTTATATAACCGCCAGATTGGAGATTTTCGAACGGCGACGTAAATGCACTTTGGCAATTATATAAGTACCCACCAGGCAAAGAAGATCGTTGAGGAGGGGATTGATGAGATAACCGTGACTAAAACTACCTTAAAGCAGACATCTGCTGAGACTATCTCTTTCTTGGAGTTGAATGGTGTTTTTGTAAAGAAATTGGAAAGAACGGGTAGACCAAGAAAATTGGATAAAAAAGAGATAGAGCGAATTTTGGCAATGAGGAAGAGTAGCAGACTCAGTTTCAAAGAGATCGGAGATCTAACCGATGTTGCAAAGAGTACAGTGTATGACTACTGCAATAGGAAAAACGGAAACATATTAGAAGAAGAAAAGATATCCTCGATACAGCAAGAAATGGCCCAGTCCATGTTTAAACTGCTACTTAAAAAAGACCTCTGTGATGAGGTCAATGAGCTGGCTGAGAAAGGACTTGTAACCACTAATGTAGAAGAGATGGAACATCTAATGGGAGAGATTGAGGATATCGTCCTATAAAAGAAGGTCGTTGTCAGTTATATGAAATAAAAAGCCCCTGCTTTAACATTCTCTCACTTTGCTGCCAAGTGATTAATCTTATTCTTGAAATCCTCTGGACTAATGAGTTATTTAATGATCCCTGAATCCTGTGTCAAAGTCTTTCTTTATCCCCAAAGAGGCACCTGCAACAAAGCCTAATGCTAGACCCCATGGCATGCCTACAATAGTATAGAAACCCACCACTATGCCCATGAGCGTACCTATCGTGGTGTATTTGAATATCTGCGAGTCTTTTTCGTCCATAAATACCTGGGCTCTTTTTAAACTGATATCGTATTTAAATTATATTAACTACTAACTGCACACTTAAAACAGCGATCTTTTAAATTTATATTTAGGTACTTTTTTATGGGGTGTTTGCACCGAGGTCAATGAAAAAAACCATTCGAGATCGACCAGGTTCACTTTATATTTACAGTCCAGTTTCTCCTCAAGTAATTGGGGCTCTAGTCGGCACCTCTATAAATTTGCTGTTTTTCAAATCCTGTTGACAAAACCAAAAAGCATGTATATAGATGATTAATTATGATAAATTACATTTATACTGATTCCCGATAGAAAGAGAAAGTTGGGTGAAAAATAAGAGAGAATTGGTGTGGCCATGGTAGTGGCAGAATCCACCGTTGGACGTGTGCTCGTAATTGTTTTAGGTCCGATATTGGCCAGAGTTGACTGGATCGGCGTGTTTGACATACCTGTAGAGTTGCCCCATACAGCTCACAAAGCCAAACTTGAAACTGGATCTATGAAGTGCGAAACCTGCCATGTGGTGGGTGGGGAGTTCCAGACACCTGTTCCGAGACCGGGAGAGGTTCTGGTTTGTGAACTTTGCCATTCTGAAGGCAATTTCATCACGATACACATCGATGGCTGTGTAACAGAAGGCAACCCAAACGTAGAACCATTACAATATCCCAGACTCGATTGTAGTATCTGCCACACCGATGCACCGGTGGACATACACGGGATGCAACTAAAAATCTAGGACAACTATAATCTTGTCCTTTTTTATTCTTTATTTGGGACTACATGAGTTTTCAGTGTCCCTATCTTTTCAATTTTCACCGCTACAGTATCGCCTGGCTTGACCTGTCCTACTCCTGGTGGTGTGCCTGTTGCTATCACGTCCCCTTCATTTAGGGTCATTATCTCGGAGATGAACTCTAGAAGCTTTGGTATCTTGAAGATAAGGTTTTTAGTGTTTGAGTTCTGCTTCAACTCTCCATTTAACCTCAATTCTATATCCAAGTTATGGGGGTCTTTGATTTCGTCTTTTGTAACGATCCAGGGGCCCATGGGCGCGAAGGTGTCAAAGCTTTTTGCCCTGGTCCACTGGCCGTCTTTTCTCTGCAGATCTCTTGCAGTGACATCGTTGAATGCTGTATAGCCTGCGATATAATCGTAAGCCTCCTCTGCTTTTACTCCATTGCATTTCTTTGATATTACGACAGCCAATTCTGCCTCGTAATCGACCTGATTAGACATCTTGGGATAGATGATTTTTTCTTCTGGGCCGATGACGGCTGTGGGCGGTTTTAAAAAGATTATGG
>JBHICB010000151.1:0-3562 GCA_046759365.1 Hydrothermarchaeales archaeon (SeqCode) | reverse complement strand
ATTCGGACATGGACTAGGAAGGCTTATTATTTTATTTAAATTTTTCAATGATTGAGCCAAAAATAGAGTTATAGCAGTCGGAAAACCAAACATGTCAAGAAAGGCTCCCCCAAACTAGAGACCAATTTTAGAATTCAAAAAACGTCTTCTGCACTCTTTTCTGACTAAAGCCTGAAACCCTGATGCCCACCCTCCTCAATTTAAGATCGCTTCCATCCAGAAAAACAGCCATCAATTCCCTAGAAACTCTTTTTATTGTTTCAAAATCATCTGTCGGATTCGGCAATGTCCTGCTTTTAGTGTGTATCTTGAAATCTTGAGTTATAGCGGTGATGGTAACTGTCTTAAACATAAGTTTTTTTTCAGTTATTTTGGCAAAAACCTCTTGGGCCATATCCTCAAGCTTTTCAGATATGGCATCAAAATCCCTGGTATCTTCTTCAAGGGTAGTCATCCTCCCGATCTGTTCCCTCTCTTTTCTCTCTTCAACAGGAGAATTGTCAATACCTTTTGAAGCCTGATGTAACCAGACCCCCTTTGCCTTGCCGAAGACATCAACGAGTCTTCCAACTTCTATTTCACTAAGCTCGCCGACCGTTGAAACCCCCATTTCGTTAAGCTTTGCCTCGGTTTTTTTCCCCACGCCCCAGAGTTTCGTTAGTTTCAGCGGCTTTAAAAAATCAAGAATCTCATCCGGTTCTATAACAGTCAAACCATCCGGCTTTATAACCCCTGAGGCCATCTTTGCAATAAGCTTGTTGGGGCCAATGCCGATGGAACAAGTAAGTTTCTCTTTATCAAAAACTTCTTTTTTTATCTTTACTGCCAATTTTTTTGCTCTATTAAAATCATTTACTTTAGATGAAACATCAAGAAAGGCCTCATCCACACTGACCTGCTCAAAATTGTCGGCGTATCCCCCCAATATCTCCATTATCCTATCAGAAGTGCTCCAGTAAAGGTCAAAGTTTACCGGTAAAAAAACAGCTTTAGGATCAAGCTTTCTTGCCTTGGAACATGACATGCCGGAGTGGATGCCAGATTCGCGGGCCTTGTAATTGGCGGTTGTTATTGCCCCGCCTTCCTCGCCCCGGGGGGTAAACATGCAGACCGCCACGGCCTTTCCTTTAAGATCAGGATCCTCCCTCTCCTCTACCGCCGCATAGTAGTAGTCCATGTCGATGTGCAATATAATCCTGTGGTCCAGTTTTGATTTCATAAACTCAAGCCCTGTATTTTCTCTGGTAAACCCTTCAATCTCAAACAAGACTTGAAGGACAAAAAAAGTTTAGAACACATACATCACACCTGGGTTTTTTGGCCTGGCATATAGCTCTGCCGTGGAATATCAATAAATGCGAAAGGTTTGACCACTCCTCTTTCGGAGTTATCCTCATCAGATCCTGCTCTATTTTGTCCTGGTCCTTGTTTCTGGTAAGCCCAAGCCTTTTGGATAGCCTCTTTACATGCGTATCCACTGCTATCCCCTCTATTTTGCCATAGGCATTTGATAAAACTATGTTTGCAGTCTTTCTAGCAACCCCCGGTAATTGCGTCAGTTCCTCCATGGTATCTGGAACCTTTGAATCAAACCTCTCAATGATTAGCTTGTTTGCGCCTATAATGTTCTTTGCCTTGTTACGATAAAAGCCGGTGGATCTGATCTCATTTTCAAAAGTTTCTACATCTGCGTTTGCATAATCCTCGGACGTCCTGTATTTTTTAAAAAGCTCCTTTGTGACCATGTTCACCCTCACATCTGTACACTGTGCTGACAGTATGGTGGCGACCAAAAGATCCAATGGATCAGCGAAAGTCAAAGCGGTCTTTATCTTAGGATATTCTTTTTTAAGCAACTCTAGTATCTTCAAAACTCTATCTTTCAGTTCTTCTTCTGTCAAAGCTTTTTCTTCCATCATAACAAAAACCAGTATGCTACTGGCCTAAAATCAAGACCATGACTGAAAATATTACTTTTCATGCAGCCTAGTCTAGTCTTTTTGTGAATAAACCACACCAACATCTAGCCTCGTTTCTATAAGTCTCTTGTAGTTTGAAGTTACAAGGGCACAAAAGCTTTAGGTCTGTATCGAAATCCCCAGACCGCAACTGGCATGGACAGTATTTTAAACCAATGGACTTCTCATTAGCCAGTACCCCCTCCAAGACCATGTTTAAATGCTTTTCATCAGGATTTAACTCGAATTCCTGTCCATCTGCGAATTCTTTAAAAATTTCTTTCAATTTCTCCCTGCCCATCGCTTCTTTTTTTATTTCTTCAGACCTGATGAAACTCTGGACCGCCTCTGCCTCCTCTTTTTCAATGACGCAGTAGGCTTTTTTGGCACCGCAGGTTGGACAGATATCCGGAGGGGCCATACCATAGTGAATGTCGGAGCAGACAGAGCATCTGAAAAACTTCTTTGATGTCACACTTTTCCCTTCATCTCTAACTGATTATTCTAGCTCTTTGGTCGTCCTTAACCTCTGTTTAAGCCTTCATTCCTCATCGCTGCACGGCCAGACTACTTCGCCCTCGTTGATATACTGATATGCGGTGTAGGCCGCGATTACTCCCTCGGCAACCCCTGTAATCGCCTGCTTGAATTTGCGATTTGCTATATCGCCGGCTGCATATACCCCCTCAAGATTTGTCTTTGAATCTGTGTCTATTATGATCTCGCCTTTTTCATTCGTCTTTACCCCAAAATCTTTTGCGATGTCGGAGAGCGGTATAAGGCCGATGGCGATAAAAAGACCGTCAATGGGGAGCTCTTTGCTTCCATTGAATTCCCTATTGAAGATTACTTTGTTCACAGCAGCTTCACCTTGAATCTCGACCACGTTTATTTCTGTCACAACTTCTATCTTCTCATTCGTCTCCACCCGTCTATCATTTATCGGTTCCGATTTGAGCTTCTCCCCTCTAACAAAGATGTAGACTTTGTCTGCGTGCTCTGACAATAATAAGGCCTCTTTTGCCGCAGAGTCGCTTCCTCCTACAACCCCCACGATCTTGTCCCTGAAAAATGGGCCGTCACATAGAGCACAGTAATGGACCCCCCTGTTCTCGAACTCCTCTGATCCAGGAACTTTGAGCTTTCTATGCTTTGTGCCTGTTGCAATGACAACAGTCTTAGTAAGATATTCTTTGTCATTTGTATGGACCTTGATACATGTTTCGTCAGGCCTCTCCATTTTTGTAACTTTATTCTGTACGACCTCGATGTCATAATCTCTCGCATGCTCTTCAAGTCTTTGCGCAAGCTCCATGCCAGTGATTGATTTGAAGCCTGGATAATTTTCGACTATATTTGTAAGGGTGATTGTACCCCCTATTGTCTCCCCTATGACCATTGTCTTCATATTCAATCTGCCAGCGTACATAGCTGCCGCAAATCCTGTGACGCCACTTCCTATTATTACAGTATCATACATTTGGGTTTCCTCCATTATTTTAAACCCACCATTATAAAGTGCATCGACCTGATATTTTATTTTTTCTTTCAAATCTTATTTGATAGTGGGTTTTTTGACCAATCCCTCGGCCTCCCAACTGGTG
>JBHICB010000150.1:0-3589 GCA_046759365.1 Hydrothermarchaeales archaeon (SeqCode) | reverse complement strand
GAACTCCTCAAAGCATCCTCGGCTTTTTTGCGCTCCGTGATATCCATGAAAGTTACAACGGCACCAGAAAGTTTATTGTGTTCGTCCCTAATGGGTGTGCTGATATACTCTACAGGGAAGCTGCTGCCGTCCTTGCGCCAGAAGACCTCATCGCTGACATGATGGACCTCTCCATCTTTGAAGGCGGCATAGATGGGACATTCTTCGCGTGGGTAGGGTTCGCCATCGGGCTTGGTGTGGTGAAGTAAGTCATGCTGGCTTTTACCGATGATATCCTCAACATCCCAGTCGATCATCTTCGCCGCTGCCGGATTCACAAAAGTTGTCTTGCCCTCCAGGTCCAGCCCGTATATCCCTTCGCCGGCAGCTTCCAGGATAAGTTCGTTCTTTTTACTGATATCTGCTAGTTCCTCCTCAACCTTTTTACGCTCTGTGATGTTCCGGATGATCGCCGTGACGAATCTCCTTTCCATGGTTTCGAATTTGAAGAGGGTGAGCTCTATGGGGAATCTTTCTTTGTTTTTTCTTAAGGCTTCTAATTCTATGGTTTTTCCCATAAGCTGGCCTTTACCTGTCTTTAAAAACCGCTTGATTCCCTTGGCATGCCTCTCACGGTACTCGGGTGGGATAAATATCTCCTGGGTCTTCCCGATGACCTCGTCGGCTTTAAACCCGAACATCTCCTCCGCCGCTTTGTTGAATAATAAAATCTCGTCTTTTTCTCCGGTGGTTATGATAGCGTCCTTTGAGGAGCCCACAAGCTCCCTGAATTTTTCCTCGCTCGCCAGTAGCCTATCCTCAGCCTTCTTGCTCTCGGTGATGTCGAAGGCATAGTGGAGGTAAGTTTCGTTGTTGACTGGCACCCAGTTGGCGTCCCAGATGACTCCATAGGCTTCTACGATTTTTCGTTGTCGTTTTTCGGTTTTCCAGAGCTTCGGCGCTTCGCAGAAGGGATGGGGCTTGTCACTGGGTCCCCAGACTTCGTAACATTTTTTCCCTGGGATTGCACCGATTTCCTTTGCTTCTTTATTGGATGCTACTATCTCTCTAGTTCCTCTTTTTAAAAGGAGGGCTATACAGGGCATACTGTCCAGGAACAATTGTGAGAGATATGTCTCTTTTTTTAGCTCATCCTCGACTCTTAGACGCTCGGTGATGTCTTGAACAGATCCAATTAGGTGTGTACATTTTCCTTTCTCGTCAAAGGCGGGTGTGACGTTTACATAGCCAACTTTAACTCCGGTAGGGTACTCTGAAGTCTCTTCCCAATGAACAGTTTTCTTTTCACGTATGGCCTTTTGATAATTACCCCGCACCAATGCTAATGAGGGTTCTGGAATTACCTCGTCAATTGTCTTACCCACGATTTGGTCTTCAGTCAATCCCGTTGCTGTCAAGAAGGCGTTATTAACCGACAAGAAACGGTAACTATCATTCGGTTCAACTCCTATTTGGAACAGCACATCTCCAGTAGTTTCATAAATCAAAGAGAGGTTTTCCTCGCTCTCCCGTAGCGCCTCCTCCACCTGCTTGCGCTTGGAGACATCCAGCTGAGTTGAAACACTATAAAGCGGCTTTCCATTTTCATCATAAATTGTGTCCGTATTCAGCAGCACATCCTTTGCTTTGCCTTTCTTAGTGATGACTTGGAGCTCTTCGTTCTCGAGTCTGCCTGTTTTCTTCCATTTCTGGAAGAGTTTTTTTGCTTTCTCTAGGGAGGAAGGCGCGTAGATCGTGGTTTGAAGGGATTTTCCAATCAACTCTTTTTTGCTCCTGTAGCCAAGGGTCTTCAAAACCGCCTTGTTACAGTAGATGATCCTGCCATCTAAACCAACGCTGTATGCGAGTAGGGGCAGGTTTTCGAAATACTCGATGAATCTAAAGCGATCAGCAACATGTGCATCTCCACCCAGCTCTACGGATTTCTTTTCCATCTACTCCCCTCTGGGGATTCCTTAATGCAGATCCCGAACGGGGCGCATTATTTCTCACCCTCTTTTACTTCAACCTCGATGCCATTAGCTTTTGAAGTCGCTACCATTGATATCCAGGTGGAAGGCCTCAGACCCTGCCTGCGGCTTATCCGCTTTATCTCCTCATAGGCCTCACGCCTTAGAGTGATGGTAACTCTCAACGTTTCCGCATCAGAATGGGCCATTAAAACCACCCCTTAGTATATAAATATGCTTGTTGATACATTTAATTTTATGGGGGGAAACAGTAAAAAAATTATTTCAATAAAAGGCTCTTGCCAAGGTCAGTTAGATCCACGAACTTCGTCCTACCCTGCTTTTCCTCAACCACGAAGCCAGCGGAAACAAGATCCATAACCCTCTTCCTCACAGTCGGCCTAGAGATCCCAATGCCTATGCTGATGTCACTATGAGATGTCCTACTTCCCATATTACTCTTCTTGTAGACGAGCCTCATCACGTCAAAAAGCTCGGAGGAGATCTTAACATGCAATAGCTCGACCTCACTTGCCTCCTTTTCCAATAGCCTCAGCTCCTTCTTACTCAAGGAGTATGGATCGATGGATAGGATGCACACTAGATCCTTTAGGAACGCGGTTTCCCTCAAACGCTCTACAAATAAGAGGGTCTCATCGAAGCCGTTTTTGGAGATCAAATAGTCCAGCCTATCGAACATAAGGGCAGATTTTCCCGGCAGCTCACTTATCTTCTTCTCAACATCCTCAAGGGTGCGAAGCACACCCTTTTCCTCGCCTGCCTCTGCAAGCCACCAAAAATCAAGATCACCCTCCAAGTCATATTCGAATTGTTCCATGGGAGAGCGAGAGACAACAATCCCATATAAACCAACCTTGAGCAAGTCCTGGAAAGCCTCAACCGACAAGCTGGGCAAAGATTCCTTGACGAGGTAAAGTCTTCCGTCTTCAAGCCTATATCTCATAAGACGCCTCCTCATCTCCTCCTCAGCCCGCTTGCGTTCAGATATGTCCCTAAGGATGACCAAAGCGCATTTTTCGCCCTTGTAATCAATACCTGATGCTTTAACATCTACGTTTATGGGTTGGCCATTCTTATGAACATCAATTGATTCAACATGAAAATCAATTGTTTCTTCCGCCATTTTCTTTATGAATTCTTCAAAAAACTTGTGCTTAGAGGGATGAACAAGGCGCCTGCCCTCTATTCCAATCAGATCTTCACGAGAATAACCATACATCTTGCTCATGGCTGGATTTGATTCCAATATTACTCCCTTGAAGTTTGTTATACACATGGCGTCAGTTGATGAATTAAAGATATTCCGATATCTCGCCTCACTCTCTTTTAGCGCCTCCTCCGCCCGCTTATCAATTTCCCTTATTTGCTTAACAAGGTAAATAACCAAAGAAGCAACGATTAAAGAAACAACCCCGCCTGTAAGTAAATAATCATAGGTGATTCTTCCTCTCAAAATGACGCTCATAATCGATGTAAAGCCTTCAGACAAGACCACAGACATCCAGACAAAATGCCATATGCTTACGGTCTTGAGTTTTTGAATGATTTTTTCTTTTAGTTCTCTTCCAACCTTTTGGTTCCTCAGCATGTGCTCAATGCGTTGCAAGTCCGCTTTTATC
>JBHICB010000149.1:0-3671 GCA_046759365.1 Hydrothermarchaeales archaeon (SeqCode) | reverse complement strand
TCTTGTCTTTATAAAGAGCAATTTTACCTCTCATGATTTCTCCTTTGGTCGCCGGGGCGGGCAAGCGCCTACCAGCACTCCTCCCTGCTTAAACCCACCCCGGTTATTCTGAACTTGCATAATTTTGAGCATACTCTATCCAAAAACCTGCTGCCGATACACCGCAGTATTCCTGTAATAAATGTTCACATTTTTCGATATATTCCATGTACTCATCCGAAGTTAAATCTGACGTGGATCCAATGACGCGCGTTTCAAAGCCACCTTTTGCCTCAACCCTGTGGCTCAATAAACGCCCCTTTAACGCTTCGTGCAACTCTTCCGGGAACATATAGCCCTGATCCTTCATGCCGCCATGTTCAATATACCATGTAAGGAGTGTCCAATAAAGAGCATTCTGCTTAAGGGACCGGATTCTTCCCCACGACACAGTAACCATCGTTCCCTCTTTTGGCGTTTTGTCGTTACATTCGAGGATGATCTTCTTTTTCGCCGAGTTTGTATCTGTTAATATTACTTTAGCCTTAACCTTCATTAGAAATCAGCTCCGCCAATAGCTCCCCCAGTCTCTTGCTTGCAGCAAGCAAAAGACATACATTGGCGTATTCGGCAAAATATTAAGCTCTACATATTGTTTCCCGTCATCCGTTGTCCTTAATGTGCCGATATTCAGCCATTTAATCTTTTCTTCCCCATTCTGTGTCCATGTTCTTTTGGTTATTAAATCTTGATATTTCATTTGTCCTCCTTATCTTATCTTTTCAACGACCCCTTGCAGTTCTTTACAAAATACATCCAAGTGCTTTTCGAGTGAAACCGCAAAAAGCGGATCCCTTTCCACCCGGATTATAAGTGGTTTTATCCCCGGGTAATAGCTCATAAAATCACACCATTCCGCCCCTGTTATAAAAATCTGCCCCTGAACTTGCTGGAAATATGTGGTTGGTAACTTGTTCTTGAGCAAATACTCAACATGTGTGTGCAATAATGGGCATTTTATCTCTAAAACCCCCACAGAATCGCCCAAAATTAGCCTGTCAGGGCTACACAGGCACGCTTTCTCCTCATTTTGGTAACATACCCCCACTTTGTCAGCTTTAAGGCCTGTAATCAGCTCATATAGCCTCACGGCTTCCGTTTCCATTGCTATTCCTCGTGCCATAGCTTCAGATTGGTAGCCTTCCTCCCGAAACTTGGTTATGCGTTCTCCGGCAAGTTGATGCATATATTTATCGCGTTGTTTTGAGGGTTCTCCCTTAGATGTGACGATTTTGTCGAAATTACTTGCACTTGGAACACCCGCCTTAAGTGCAAACCATTCTATGCTCATTTGTTCTACATCAACCTGTATCATTTTTTAGCCTCCAATGCCGCCACAGCTTTCTGATATTTCGATTTAGGCATTTTTTCGATAGAATCTATGCCCATATATTCGAGGAACTTCTCTTTGTCCACGTTCTTGTTGTCCACATAGTCCCGGATTGTATTAAGTTGTTTTTCATCGATATATCCCTCATCCGTATTATCCTGTGTGTCCGGATCCTTTGTATCGTCAATCAAAAACAACCCATTAAGTGCATATTTCCGAGCATAACTCGAACAAGCTCCGGTAATTTGAGCCTCGTCCATTCCCTTTTTGACTTCCGCTTCCCGAGCGTAAGCTGAAACCGAGAAATGTTCTTCCTTGTAGAACAACGATGCCACCGCCTCCACATATACTCGGCTTCCAATTTCTTTGACCCTATCGGTAATATATAACAATACGCCCTGCTCGGCACATAAGGGCTTAACCGCCTCCAATATGTCCTCACAGCTCCTATACCGATATTTCCCAAAAGTATTAGTTTGTGTCTTTGGAGCTTTTAGCTCTTTTTGAATATTTATTAGCTTCCCTTGTAGTTCGCTCATTTTCTCCTCCCCTTCTTAATGATAAGCCTTAAATAATTGCTTATCGTTCTTGATTCCCCTTTCGCTTCCCTTTGTATAGCTGCTTTTTCTTCCCTCGGAACTCTCAAGGCTATTACGACCATTTGGCTCATATTGTCCTCCTTATATTCGCTGGAACTCATCACAATAATCTTCGCTTTCTGTGCTTGTGTTATTTAGATCACACCAATTAAGCGGATAACCGTCCCCTGTCTCTTCTTTGAAATACTCGCAATTAAGGCAACATTTATCGACCACCACATCTTCGGTACATCTCCTTAATGCTTCTGCTACTGGGCTTGCCAGTTCCGATCTTCCAAATGCTTTCATCCGTCTTTTTTCGGTCATAATTGCCCCCCTTGTTTCGTTTACAGCGTTGAACATAGTTTACACCAAGAACCAAGCCTTGTCAAGTCGAATGTCGATTTATTTTAAATCCGTGAAAGCCCCTGAAACAGGGCATTAGGGAGGCGGGGTAGAGGAGGGAAAAGCCCCTACCCCTTTTGGAGAACAACCTAAATGTCGATTTTACCAAATATAGCGAAGATGTTTTTGATCCACTTCTCGGCTTCTTGCGGACCAGCCGACCTATAAACCCTATCAATCTTTGCAAAGAACCCTTTAGTTATAAACGCAGGGATCTCGTCATTTATGAGTTGTAGGGCATTACGAATACCCTCCGGGAGTTCGTAATTTTTGATCTTATCATATCTTGCCTGATAATGTTTGCCTCTCGACTCATAGAGTGCCTTCGCCCAATCAGGTGCTGGCCTTGCGAAATTATTAATGAAATCCGTGATTATACCCATTATCCCTCCTCTTGTAGTTGATCCTCGATATCTTGTGCCTTCGCTCGCAACCTCTCGGCTAAGCTTTTAGGATCCTCATTCCATAATCCTTCAATAAACTCAAGAAGGGAATTGGTCACCGGATCACGCTGTATTTTCTCTGAAGCTTTTTCTCCTATCTTTTCATCCGTTTTTGTGTCCAATTCAATGGCGGCTTGCTTAAGATCCACCTTCTTGTCAACTGCTTTTGTGACTGAAAATAAAAGGTTACCCACAATCGTTTTTCTTAAACTCATGATCCCCCTTTTAACTTTTTCGTATCAGTGTATGTTTGCGCTCCAAAAAATCCAATGCAAATCCATTTAATCATCTCTGTATATTTCTCAGCCAACGATATAATTTGTGCTGGCGTTAAGCCCACCTTGAGAACACAAATGGTTATACTTGTGGATATGATCGCCACACAAGCCACTAAGAACCGTTTGTTTTGCATCTCTCCTCCTCGCAGGGGCATTTCTTTTTTATCTTATCATAAGCAAGAATCGCTTTTTGCAGGGAAATATCCATCCGTTTTTCAGCTTTCTCAAAAGCCTCGGTTCCCGGATCCTTTATCTTTTTTCCATAATCATCATACGTTCCTCGCTGTCTCAAATATTTATATGTTTCTCCAAAAAGAGGACATGATTCCTTTATCCCATTAATAAGCTCCTCGAACTCAGCCACTAATTCTTTATATTTATCTTTACAAATCATGGCTATTCCTCCAATTTTGACGCATTAAATTCAAATAGTTTCAGATCTATCTTTGAATCAACCATCACCTCCTTATCGCCAATCTTCCCTTTATAAATCCCTGGGCCTAGTCGTGGTTCTACATCAAAGAAAAGAAATGCTTTTGTCATTTGAGCCGTTATAATGATGCCTTTTTCGTCTTCTGTTGGCTTGACAATATATTCT
>JBHICB010000148.1:0-3709 GCA_046759365.1 Hydrothermarchaeales archaeon (SeqCode) | reverse complement strand
TTTGCCACTTCACCACACATCATACGCACGAAATGCAGCCCCTACAGCGATAAAAAACCAGCGATGGCTCTCCCCCTTTCTCCATTATTTCGCTCTTGAACAGCAAGTCTATATCTAAGTCTATATCTATATCTGCTAGCTTAAAGGATAAGACATTCGATAGCTTCCCCACGGGGCTTTGTTTGTCGAACTTATAGAGCTGGATACACCCAAGCCTCTTTCGTGGGCTTCATTATGCCGTAGCGCCTCCTCCGCCCTCCTGAGATCTGATGCTCTTTGTCATGCGGACACCCCCTTATCTATCATCAAAGATACCAATCCCCTATGGAATTACAAGCATTACACCACATTTAAGGTCTTTCCTCACACCATTCTTCTAGTTCCAACCTCATAAAAACATCTGACAATTACATATTTCTTTTATAAAAGATATTATAATTATCGAAGAACTATCGACTTGAAGTAGGATTATACCAAAACCACTTATTTAATAAGTGCTTATCGCTCAACGCTGCAATCCTGATACTTCTTATATTACCGTAAAAAATATCAGCAAAATTGTTATGAAGTCTTCTTTCACCGGATCAAACATCTTAATTCCGGAGCTTTATATGGGGATTTATGGATATTACCAACAGAGAAGTATCCTTTGTATACTAAAAAGATGCTAAATTTTAAAATTGGTTATGAAATACGGTATCCACAGTATTCCAGTAAAAATAAGCCTTCATGCATCCCGGCGGATAGCAGAATGGGTCAACAATACAATAGATCCTGGAGAAAAGATATACTTTGTTAGAAGGTTAATAAAAGAGGGAAAGATTGTCAAGAATATACAAAAAAACGGAGAGGTGGGGATTATCAAGAAAGGCAGATTTAGGGCAAAATTTACAGTCAAGGCCGGAGTCCTGTGGATATTAACAATTGAGGAAGAATAAAATGAAGTGTCCAACATGCAATGATAAAATGGAAGAGCAGATGGTTGAGTGGAAGAAGGGGATCTATGTCAGGGCTGAGTTTTGCTCCAAATGCGGCGAGGAGTGGCTTGACCTGGAAGAGCATGAACGTGCAATGGCCGAGTTTACCACTCAGAATGTTACAAAGCTTAGAAGAAGTGTCATCAAACTCGGGTCTTCTCTGGCCGTAAGGCTTCCAAAAGATATAGTTGAGTCCTTCGGAATAAAGGAGAAGGATCAGGTGGAGATATACCGCACAAGGGAAGGCATAGTTTTAAACCCTAAGAAAATAGAGTCCGACTCAGCTTGATGCATCACAAAAAAGAGGTCCGGATGCTTATAAGTGGATGTGAACAGGCTCTTAATCTATGTAACCAATACCAACCTCGGCTTTAGGGACAGGCTTTACTCCTTTTTCTTTTAATATGAAGGTTCCAGGAATTCTTTGCCTTTTAATAATACTTAGGAATTGTAACATAGAATAAGCTCCCGCCCCCTGGGAGGTCCTCCACCCACAATCTGCCTTTATGCGCTTCAACAACCTTTTTCACTATGGCAAGGCCGAGACCTGAACCTTTGACAGCGTCGAAGGCCTTTTAGTAATAGCGATCCTTTTATCATTCCGATTTCATGGCTTCGATTAAGCTCAAATAAACATCGCTTTTAAGCCAATATCCTGCTTTTACAAGTTCATTTAAAATTTCTTTACCTTGCTGGCCGGTCAACAACCTTTTTTTAACTCCCCATAGGATGAAGGATGAAATTGGTATCACTTTTAATTTTATACTAACTCCCAATATCCTGGCTCTTCGGTCGTCAATAATCACGGGTAGACCTTCTTGATGAGCCAAGGAGATGGCTTCCATTTCCCCTTTTCCTAGGTGTTCAGCTTCAATCAGATTGGCTGGTTCTTTCACTCTAAGAAAGCCATTTTTGATTTCATCCTCTATGGAATTCGCCTCTTCTTTACCAAGCTTTTTCCCTACAGTAACAACCTCTTCACAGACAGTTTTAGGAAGGAGTAAACTATCGAACCTAGTTTTTAGGAGTTTCAAGATTTTCTCCAACTTAAAGGCAAAAATCAGTGAGGAACTGTCTATAACAGCCCGCATTCAAATCTCTTCTGCAGCTTGGATAATATCTTCGACTTCTAGATTCAGTTCGACCCTTTGCTCCTTTAAAAGTTCCAACATTTCCCAGACGCTAAGTCCGGCAATCTCAGAGGCTTTTCCCAGAGAAAGTTCTCCCTTCCTATATCTGTCAACAGCTATTCGTTTCCTTTTTTCTGCTATCCCAGTGCGAAATATCTCACGATATTCGTCAGATAATCTCCTAGACTCAAGCTTCGCTAGAAATTCGGCTAACTCCCGGAGTTCTTTTTTCGATCGAAAACTTATAAAATCTGTCATGATAACATCGTGCACATTGTTAATATTTAAGCTTTTCTATGTTACCTAAAAAATACACCTCCTGAAGGCGACCACATATCCTGAGACTTCCCATCTAAGCCTGGCTTGGTCATACCTACCAATCGACAACTAAGTCACTAAAGATATTAGTAGGTCAGGGTCATATTAATAATTATCCTAAACGCATACATTGGCCGCTCATTTTTTTCATGCCTTTTACTACAATAAGAAAACCTCTTTAGGCCTTGGGAATCTCAACATAAAAGATGCTTCCGCTATGGCTTTCCCCCACCCAGACCCTTGTGCGCTTCCAAAAGCATTTTTACCTGGTCTAGAAGCTCTCCCATACTGAAAGGCTTGTTTATGCGGGCATCGGCATATTCCCGGCTCTTCTTCACCGAGGTATCACTTGTTCTGATGGTAAACATCGCCAATCACAACAACTCAAGTTGTATAGAAACATTTTTAAACAGTATCATGCATACATGCACTTATGAGTGTAAAAACTATAACTATAAAGAACGAAGTATATAATCTTCTTGCATCCATAAAAAGAGACGGGGAGAGCTTTAGTGACGTAATCTCAAGGATAATACTCAAAAAGATGGACATAATGGACTTCTATGGAGAGTTAAAGGACAGCGAAAATCTAGCAGAACTAGAGAAAGACATCCTTGAAGAAAGGAGAAAATCGGTGCACAGAGATGTTCATATTTGACACCACAGCAATCATTGAACTATTCAAGGGCAATGAAGCTTTAAAAGAACTTCTCCAAAGACTCAATGACGACTTCGCCGCAACAACCGTCTCCTACTTTGAAATATTCTCGAAAATCCACCATAAAAAATTGAAAAAAGAGAAAGTATACTTCAAACGATTTTTTTCCAACATCCCCCTCTACGGACTGGGTATAAAAGAAGCCGAAGAAGGAAGCCAAATTCTTGGAAGGCTCTACCAACACGGAATGCCTATAAACCTAGCCGACGTGATGATATCAGGAATCGCCGCCGCCAACGGGGCAGAGGGGATTATAACATTGGATACAGATTTTAATACAATAGAAAAAGTAGTCGATATAAAGATTGAATTTTTCTAACACCATCCGGGGATGTCCTGCGATGGCTTAAACAGATGCATTCTTTAATAAAAGACTTTTTACCTGGTCTAGAAGCTCTCCTATATCGAAGGGCTTGTTTATGTGGGCATCAGCGTCATATTCAAGGCTTTTGGTCATGTCCTCTCGGCTAGCTCTGACAGTGAACATCGCAACAAGTATATTTTTTGTCTTTTCAGCACCTTTAATCTCTTTGAGGATTTCCCAGCCATCTTCCCCCGGCATCATA